>JARKOR010000014.1 GCA_029975625.1 Nanosynbacter sp.
CCCCTGGGCGATACTCCTGCGGAAAATGCGATTCTCCAGCTTCTTATGGCCGGTATCCGCGACGGGGAGCAGCTCCAACAACAATCCAGCCTTGCGCCCGCCGACTTCGCCACCACCCTGACCATGCTCGAAATCAACGGCCTCATCAAACCGCTCGGCGCCAACCAGTGGACAATAAAATAATATTTCACTTCAAAGAACTCGTGCTTGCAATTATCCCAGCAGCTATATACACTAGACTTAATTGCGTTGAGCGATAGCTTGACAAATCAATTTCGTCAAACGCTCCGCAATCGGACGCTTGACATGACCAGAAAGGGATTGCTATGACGATCCAGGCGCCTTCCACTGACGTGGTTTTCGTCACGCCTAGTGAAGAGGAAAAGAGTCGCTACGACACCGTACGCGAAATCATACGAGAAATACAAAAGGGCGGCGGCGGCACTATGGCTACGTCGCAACTCATCGTTTCTGCACTCATCGCGGAAGATCCCGAAAGCACCGTTCTCCTGGAATTTCTCGTTGATGCCGTGCGGGAAAGCGGCCTTGATGGGCGTGACCTCGCTAGTATTGTCAGCGACCGACCCTTCCAGGTACAGGCCTGCTGGTATCCGTAAAGCGTCCTTGGCCGCCCCGTAAACCCGGGGCGGCCTTTGACTTGACTTTGGCACCACAACCCCGAGTCGATATCCAAAGATATAGCCTCATACACGTGTAATAGATAATCTCAAAAAATAAAAAGAGCCCGCCCCCAGTGAGCGATACGCGCCACCGAAAGGGTGGGCGGGCTCTTCTGGGCGGCGGACTTACCTATGACTAGGGAGAGATCACGCAACCTCCACGAGTACTACTACGCACGCGAAGACGAACCATAGAAGGAGAGGAAACGCCGTCCAAGCTACTATCGCAATAATGATTGCGATAATGAACCCCACGATGATCACACCAATCTCAACGGTATCTGACGTGACGTTGTGCTTCAGCCACTTGTGACGCTGGAGCTTTTTGTCCCGCTCCTCGATAACAGTTATGGCCTCCTTATAGGTCAATACTGTATTTGTATTCCAGTCCCAGCAGGCGACTACAAACCATCTGCTGGGATCAATCGTTGATCGTGCGAGAAGGACCAATACACCTTCGTTCCTATAGCACTTGTATTCCTTCAGGCCATACTGGCGCCTGAAGCTGTCGATACAGCTCAGCACCCCCTTTGGAGCCTCTAATAGGGCATGCTTCTTGTCAATGCGCCTGCAGCGAGATGGCAACTCGTTTATGCGCACGACAGCCGGATCGCCAACCCTCCAGGCTCTCGGGTTCAGCACCCTCTGCTGCGCCAAAAAGGACGCATCCTCCTCTGGCGATGGGACCTTGCCCCTATCGTCAGGCCTCGTGGCCCATTCCATTTTACCTCCCGATGTTCAAAGCCACCCCGATGGTAGCTCACCGTTTAATTACAGCACAAAATGACATAAATCGCAATACTCCCCGCGCATTTTCCGTGGAAAACTTGCCATGGATGGCCTGGTTGTGCTTATATAAGAAACGACATGAGCAAGAATTTAGTTATCGTTGAGTCGCCAGCCAAGGCAAAGACTATCGAAAAGTACCTCGGTAGCGATTTTCATGTGCTCTCGAGTATCGGCCATATCCGCTCAATCGTCAAAAAGACAAAGGACGGCACGCCGCCAATTGACGTGAAGAATGATTTCTATGCTCATTATGAGGTTGACCCCGAGAAAAAGAAGGTGATTACCGAACTAAAAAAGGCCGTGAAGGCCGTTGGCAAGGACAATGTCTGGCTTGCGACCGATGAAGACCGCGAAGGGGAGGCTATTGCGTGGCACCTGTGCAAGGTCCTCGATTTACCGCCAGAAACAACTAAGCGCATCGTTTTTCATGAGATTACTAAAGACGCTATTACTCAAGCCATTAAGCAACCGAGGATGGTTGATATGAACCTGGTGCAAGCTCAGCAGGCACGGCAGATCCTGGACCGTTTGGTCGGTTTTGAGCTCAGTCCCGTCGTCTGGCAAAAGGTGCCTGGCGGTAAGTCCGCCGGGCGGGTCCAGAGTCCGGCTGTGCGGCTACTGGTTGAACGCGAACGGGAAATCATGCAATTTGAAGGTACGTCGCAATTTAAAGTTACCGCGCTTTTCCTTCACGACGGGCAAGAGTTTAAAGCCGAATTGAACCAGCGGTTCGATACGGAAAAAGAGGCTCAAAACTTCCTGGAAAACCTTCGCGAAGCAACGTTTACCGTGTCCGCTGTCTCAAAGACTCCTGGCATGCGAAACCCGGCTGCGCCGTTTACCACCTCAACCTTGCAGCAGGAGGCAAACGCAAAGCTCGGTTTTAGCTCAAAAGCTACCATGGCCGCCGCCCAAAAACTTTACCAGGCAGGAAAAATCACCTACATGCGAACCGACTCGGTTAACCTGAGCGGCCAGGCGATTGCCGCGGCAACGGATTTTATCAAAAGGCTGTACGGACCGGAATATTCCACCGTTCGCAAATTTAAGACCAAGGCTGCCGGCGCCCAAGAGGCTCATGAAGCCATCCGCCCAACCGACATCACGCGCGAGTCTGTTTCCTCAAATGAATACGACCAAAAACTCTATGATCTAATTCGCCGCCGCACCTTAGCAAGTCAGATGAGTCCGGCAAAACTAGAGAAAACGACAGTCGTTATTACGATATCCGGCCAAAAAGAGCCACACTTTGAAGCGAAAGGGGAGGTGATTGTGTTTGATGGCTTCCTGCGCGTATACGGAGGAGGGAAAGAGGAAATATTACCAAAGCTCGCATCTGGCGACACCTTCGAGACCCACTCTATTACCGCCCGGCAAACTTTCGCTCGACCACCCGCTCGCTATACCGAGGGGTCGCTTGTCAAGAAACTCGAAGACCTTGGAATTGGTCGTCCATCTACCTACGCGACTATTATTGACACTATCCAAACCCGCGGATATGCCGAAAAAGGGACGGGTGAGGGAGAACCGCGCGACGTGATCGTTCTTCATTATAACGGCGAAACGGTTGAGCGCGATGTCATTCAAGAGAAAACGGGCGCGAACAAGGGTAAACTAATGCCAACTCCGAGCGGCGAGCTGATAGCCGATTTTCTTGGTGATCATTTCACGCAAGTTGTTGATTATGGCTTCACTGCTAACGTTGAAGAGGAATTTGACCAGATTGCGAGCGACAAACTCGCCAAAAGCACGATGCTCAAGAGCTTCTACACCCCATTTCACAAACTAATTGAACAGTCGGGAGGGATTGACCGGTCAAAGGTCGGCGCTAGTCGTGCAATCGGCACCGATCCAAAATCGGGAAAGCCTATTATCGCGCGGTTTGGCCGTTTTGGACCGATGCTTCAGCTCGGCACTACCGATTCCGACGAAAAACCGCAATTCTCACCGCTGCCTAAGGGTGAAAAAATTGAAACGGTCACACTGGAACAGGCGCTCGAAATGTTTAAATTGCCTCGACTTGTCGGAAAGACGGCCGATGGCCAAGATATTAAAGCAAACGTGGGGCGATTTGGGCCGTATATTCAGGTCGGCAAACTCTTTGTGAGCATCAAATCAGAGGACCCGCGAACCATTACTCTTGAAAAAGCCCTAGAGCTATATGACGAAAAATTGAAGACGGAAGCCGAAAAGAATATCGCTGATTTTGGCGATGGCATCAAGGTGCTCAATGGCCGCTATGGTCCATACATTACCAACGGCAAAAAGAACGCCAAGATACCGAAAGATACCGATCCAAAATCGATCACGCATGACGAAGCCAAAAAATTATTGGCGGAAGCACCCGCAAAATCGAGTCGCCGAACTACCCAAAAGTCCGCGCGAAAGACGACGCGCCGGAAAAAGACATAACCGCTATCTATAGCGCCATACCACATTTATCCTACGCTGTATATACATTTTTACATAATATCCAGTATATAAAAGTCTCATACCATTCATTGCATTTTTCGTAAAAAACATGCTATAATCTAAAAGAGTACAAAATATACTTGACATTAAAATACGCATGTTGTATAATAGAAAGTATAGAGTAATAATATAGTTTTAATTCTGAGGTGAGACAGAAAGGAAAGTGCAACATTTACCATGGTTCAACCCACGCAAATTGACACAACAACTGAATTGAAAGACGCCGTCAAAGATATTTTGGCAGAGATTTCCCAGGAACGCGAAAAAGAAATTATTAGCCGCCGGTTTGGTTTATACGACCGCAAAGAAACGCTGGAACAGATTGGGGAGATGCTTGGCATTACCCGCGAGCGCGTCCGCCAGCTCGAAAAGGCAATTCTCATCCGCCTTCGTCTCGCCATCGCGGACAATAAAGTTCCAAGCGCAACGGCCATGGGTAAAATTATTGTATCGAATCTCGCCGAAATGGGCCGCGCTGCCCGTATTCAGGACCTTGCGACACATTTGCTCGGACACGAGGCAACACCAACCGAACGTGCGCATACAGCGTTCGTTGCAGAGCTTTTACCTTCAATTACCACAATCACTGAAAATGACGACTTCTACCAGTCAGCAGCAATTGAATCTGTTGGAGACGAGAAAAGCATTAAGTCGCAAGTTGAAGAAATCGTTAAATTCATCAAGAAGACAGGTAAACCTGTCACCGGCGATGAGATGCACGCTGAAATGAAATACGAACACCCATCGAATATTACCGCTCTTGCCAGCTTGAGCAAAAAGTTGGCAGAATTAAAGGGAAACTGGGGACTTGTCAAATGGCCAACCGTTAATCCTAAGAACATTCGCGACAAGATTTTTGTTATCCTAGAAGACAATGGCAAGCCAATGCACTTTTCCGAGATTGCCAAAGCAATTAAAAACAGCGACTTCAAACGAAAAGACGTGACGACTCAAGCGATTCACAATGAGCTTATCAAGGACAATCGGTTTGTGTTGATTGGCCGCGGTATCTACGCGCTTGAAGGATGGGGCTATAGCCGTGGAACCGTAGCAGATATCATTACGGAAGTTCTTAAAGAAGCAGGGGAGCCGCTTCACCGGGACGAAATCGTTAAGCGAGTTCTCGACAAGCGCCAGGTGAAAGAAACGACTATCCTACTCAACCTGCAAAGCAAACCGCAATTCCAACGTAGCGCGAAAGCAACCTACGTTCTGGCGTAACATTGACTAGAAACTCGCTCGCGCTTAATTTGCATTCTCTCACCAGAGATGAGACAATATATCTATGGAAATAATCTTGGCATTATTTGGTTTTCTATTGCAATGGTACGTCTGGATTCCAATTGTAGCGGTTTTGTCATATCTAACGTGGCGAAACTACCAAAAAGTCGATCGTATCGATTTGACCGACAGCGTTCTCCTTGTCCTAGAAATCCCAAGAACCAACGATAAATCAGAGTTAGCCGCCGAGCAGCTGTTTGCCAGCCTTCACGGAATTTTACGAGACCGAAAAGAGCTGAAGCTATCCGGAGGGCAACAGGAGCATCTCAGCTTCGAGATTACCTCTGTTAACGGGCAAATCCGCTTTTATGTTTGGGTGCCGAAACCGCTCCAAAGCTTTGTTGAGGGACAGATTTACGCACAGTACCCAACTGTTCAGATTTACCCGGCTGAAGGTGATTATACGGAGCATGAGCGCGACCACCAAGTGGTCTATTCTGCGGAGCTGACAACGACCGATCACGAGTTTCTGCCCATTCGCACATTCCAGAACTTCGAAGTTGACCCCCTTGCAGGCATCACGGGGACGCTAGCAAAACTCGAGTCCACAGGCGAGGAATTATGGATTCAGATTTTAGTGCGTCCAATTGCCGACGATTGGCATGATTTTGCCGAACGATGGGCTGCGAGTATTAAGACAGGGAAGATGTCATTCGGAGGCGGGGTAGGGGGAGGCCTCATGTGGCTCGGTGGACTTCTTGAGGCCTTGTGGCAACCACCAGAGCAGGGGGATAGTAAAACATCCCAGGCGGAGCTATCTGAGCGGGACAAAACACGCATGTCCGAGGTAGCAAAGAAGGCAACAAAACTTGGCTACCAAGTAAAAATCCGCCTTGCATACCTCGGTGAAAGCCAAACCAACGCCAAACTCCGCATGCAAGCGCTGGTCGGCACCTTCAAACAGTTCAACAGCACGAATCTCAATGGATTTAAGATTACAAAAGCAACGTTCGGTAAGGAGTTCATTGAAAAATACAGCCGCCGCTCGTTTCACGACGACGGGTTTATTCTCAATATTGAAGAGTTGGCATCGGTCTATCACTTGCCGCACACCAACGTTGAGACGCCGAATATCGTCTGGGCAAGCTCAAAAACAGCGGAACCACCTTCAAAGCTGCCCATTATCACCGGTAACACTCTGTCCGACGCTGAAATTTCCGCTTTTGGGGTAACTAATTTCCGAGGGGTCGGCCATCAGTTTGGCATGCTGCGCTATGATCGTTCGCGACACGTCTATATTATCGGACAGACCGGAGCAGGGAAGTCCGGACTGTTGGAGCTCTTCGCACTGAGCGATATTTTTCAAAACCAAGGCTATGCCATTATCGACCCGCACGGTGATTTCGCCATCAATAACATGAAATTTATCCCCGGCAGCAGGCTTCAGGATGTCGTCTATTTCAATCCGGCCGACACTGCCTATCCGCTCGGCTTTAATCCGCTTGAAGTCATGAACCCAAACCAAAAAACCAATATTTCCTCAGAGGTTATCGGCGTTCTGAAACGCATGTTTGGCGATTCCTGGGGACCAAGGCTTGAGTATATTTTACGCTATACTATTTTAGCCCTCTTGGATCGACCGGAAACCACTATGCTCGACATCACTCGCATGCTTACCGATAAAAAGTTCCGTAAAGAGACGTTGGGATACTGTACTGACACAGTGGTGCAGCAATTCTGGAACGTCGAGTTTGCAAGTTGGAACGATAAGTTCGCTACCGAGGCAGTAGCGCCAGTGCTCAATAAGGTGGGTGCGTTCACGGCAAATCCGATTATTCGCAATATCATTGGTCAACCCCGCAGCACCTTCAATATTCGCCAAATTATGGACGAAGGGAAGATTCTCATTGTAAACTTATCAAAGGGCCTTATCGGCGAGGATAATGCCGCGATTTTGGGATCATTCCTTGTGACCAAGATTCAGCTAGCCGCCATGTCGCGCTCTGATATCCCTGATGTTCGCGATCGCCGGCCATTCTATCTCTATGTAGATGAGTTCCAGAACTTCGCAACCGACTCATTCGCAACCATTTTGTCCGAAGCTCGTAAATACGGGCTAAACCTAACCGTCGCCAACCAATACATCTCTCAGATGGCCGACACTGTGCGCGACGCAGTGTTTGGCAACGTGGGCACAGTGATATGCTTCCGCGTCTCGGCTGACGACGCACCGATATTATCCAAGCAGTTCGAACCGAACTTCGAGGCAGCCGATCTTCTTCAAATGCACAACCGCAACTTTGTTGTCAATATGGTTATTGGCGGCGAAAAGACGCCGGCTTTTTCTGCGCGTACGCTAGAATTGCCACCAGCGCAAACGGATAACACGAGTCGTATTATAGAGCACACCCGTCGTCATTACGCTCGTGAACGTGCTAGCATCGAAAAGGAGATATCTGACGTCATACAGCTTGCGGACGCGCCATCGCCGCAGCCGCAAGCGTCAAAAGCGCCTAATAGGCCGCGAGCGGCAACCCCGGCTCGTCCTACGCAAGAGGCAAAACCAATCGCCGCTGCCGCGCTACAAACAGCAGTAACCGAAACCTCAAACCTCACTGCAGAAACCCCACCAAAGAAAAAACGGACACGAACACGGCGAAAAAAGACAGCAACCGCAGGTGAAACTACCACTAACGCAGCCAGACAACCCGTGAAAACAGATAAAGAAAAAACGACAACCCTAAAGATTGAACACTAGACACCTATATGCTACACTATAGACATAACTCCTTAAGTAAGAGTTATACATCTATCTAAATGCGTTAGGTTTCTATAATAATTTAGTAGAAATACTAAAGCAAAGCTCTAATTCGCCCTTCGGGGCGAATTATCTTTTTTGATAATTCTTATGCTCGCTTTCTATGTTATTTTACGGTATAATCGCCATATGAAATACTCTCTAGGACTTGATATCGGCGTCACATCGGTTGGCTGGGCGGTGATCGATGAAGATAAAAAACGCATCCATAATCTTGGAGTGCGAATTTTTGAACGTGCCGAACACCCTAAGGATGGCTCCTCACTCGCAGCACCCCGACGAGAGGCTCGCAGTGCTCGTAGGCGACTCAAACGACGACGGCAACGGCTCAATACATTGAAACGGTTCTTTATCGACAAACAGCTACTCACGAAGGAGCAGATTGAATCAATTCTATTGAGACCAAATGACCCATATCAGCTTCGCGTCAAAGCACTTGACGAGAGACTGACTAATGAAGAGCTTTTTGTCGCACTTTACCACCTCGCAAAACGTCGCGGCTACAAAAGTAACCGTAAGGTTGAAGATGAAACCGATACGGCAAGTGAGAATGGACGGGTTCTGCAAGCTCTCAAGGCTAATGAGGCGCTACTCGCAACAAAAGGTTATCGAACCGCTGGCGAGGCGCTACTGAAAGATGAGGCGTACGCAACGAATAAACGCAACAAACGCGATAGCTATACTAACAGCTTCGCGCGTAAAGATTTTACCGCGGAACTTGAGGCAATTATCGCCAGACAACGCGGCTTAGGTCTAGCACTATCGGACACCGAAACGCAAAAGCTTCTATATGGCATTGACGATAACGACAAACTAACGGTATCAAGCGCCATTCTCTACCAGCGCCCATTCATGACCCGACAGCTCATAGAGCAGATGGTTGGTATGTGCACCTTTGAGGACGGTACTGCAGGTACTACGAAAGAAAGACGCGCCCCGCGAGCCAGCTATAGCTTCGAAATCTTCCGCCTTGTAAGTGATTTAGCCCATGTTGTATTCAAGCCAAAGCCTGGTTGCACACCAGAGCCAAGTCGTATTACACTTTCATCTGAAGTTATTCAAACCATCATAAATGAAGCAAAGAATACGAGAAGCCTTACCTACAAAAAAGTACGCCAACTTGCTGGCGTGAGTGACGAGTATCAATTCGATTATGTGCGCGGCAAAACCAAGGATGGCGATCCATACGGCGACAAGAATGAATTTGGCTCACTAAAGGCTTATCACGATATCAAAAAAGAACTCGCTGATTTGCCTGACGAATGGAAAAAAATTAACAACGAAGATGCTCTTAACCAAATCGCATTTGTTCTGACTGTCAATCGAGACGATGCCGAGATGCGAACCGATTTGCACAAACTGGAGCTATCAGATAATGTGATAGAGGCACTTCTTAAGGTTAAACAGACCAACTTCAAGACATTTGGGCATCTATCCATTAAAGCGCTTCAGAAAATCACTCCATACATAATCAATGGACTTACCTACGACAAAGCAGTCACCGAGGCCGGATATGACTTCCGCAAAAAAGGCGCCGACTTGGAGCAAATCACCAATCCTGTAGTCCGGCGGGCCATTAGCCAAACCAACAAAGTCGTAAAAGCGATTGAGCGAAAATATGGCAAACCCTATTTCATTCGCGTCGAGACGGCTCGCGAGCTGGCAAAAAACTTCAAAGACCGCAATGCGATTGAGCGAACGCAAAAAGAAAACCAAGCAAAAAACGCACAGATTATCGATATCCTGCGAGATGAATATCACATAACAAGCCCGACTGGTCAGCAGCTTATCAAGTTCAAGCTCTACCGCGAACAAAACAGCAAATCACTGTACTCTGGTGTGCCAATTGACATTGACAGGCTGTTTAACGACGATAACGCCTACCAAATCGACCATATCATCCCATATTCTCGCTCAGGCAACGATAGTCTTGCCAACAAGGCTCTCGTCACCACCGAAGAAAACCAGCTTAAAGGTAACCTCACGCCATTTGAAGCCTTTGGAGCCGACGAAAATCGCTGGAAACAGTTTGTAGCAAATGTCGAAGCCACTTACATTACCCGATCCCTCAAAGAGGGAAGTGCTGCCGATAAACAGGGTAATTACAAATGGAACGGCTACGCCATGAAAAAGAAAAGTAATCTGCTCAATGAAAGCTACAAAAATGACGAGTGGAATGCTAGGGCGCTCACCGACACACAGTATATCACCAAGTTTATTTCCAACTACCTTCGCCAAACAGTTGATTTTGC
>JARKOR010000147.1 GCA_029975625.1 Nanosynbacter sp.
GCGATAGTCTCGATATCCGCCTTACGCTCATTATCGCGGGCAGATATTTGCATGCTCCGCACACCGATAATGCTTATTGACAAGATTATCAGCAATATGGTTATTACGACGACCATTTCCACTAAACTGAAAGCATTGTGCTTATGCATGTATCTATCATACCCGCACAAGGCCAGTGTATGCAAGTATTACCCCTGCACTAACTCTAACGGTTCTTGCTCAATGGTAATATGGAACATATCGTATACTCCCTGGATAATCTCCGCCCGAGCCTGAGCCAAGTCTGCATACCCCAATGCCGACTCATTGATTAACACGAGCGCATTCTTATCATGCACGCGCATCCCATGAAGAAGCTGCCCCCTAAAACCCGCTTGATCAATAAGCCAACCTGTCGGAATCTTGAACTTTTCTTCTGGCATATCGTAGCTTGGCATATCGGGAAATTGTTCCTTTAGGTCATCATATTGCCACTTTTCGATGATAGCATTTTTGAAAAATGAACCAGCATTTGGACGCTGCGCGGGGTCGGGTAATTTATCTGTGCGAATTGCCGTGACCGCTTCACGAATGATCGCCGAAGTATATATCGTAATGTGATTATTGTCAAAATACTGCTGCAAGGCCGCGTAAAACGGCGGTTTTGGCGCGGCATGATACAACTTCAACGTAATAGCCGTAATACAGTAGCGCCCCGCCTCGTCACCCCGAAAAATACTGTACCGATACGATAACTGGCACATTTCCAGGGTCAAAGTCGTCATCTTGTCCTGGTGACTGTCATATACCTCTACGCTCACCAAAGTGTCCGCCACCTCTTGACCATATGCCCCAATATTCTGTACCGGCGCCGCACCAGCCGTCCCCGGGATAGCAGACAGAGCTTCAATACCGCTTAGCCCCATATCGACAGTACGCGCGACCACTTCATCCCAAATTTCACCCGCACCAACGCGAATCAATACGGATGATTTATCGTCGGATAATACCTCGAAGCCCTTGATACGATTAAACAACACCACGCCGTTAAAGCCTTCGTCCCGCGCGATAACGTTACTACCGCCGCCGAGCACGAACACGGGAACGTTCTGCTGCTTCGCATTGCGATACAATGACGCAACCTCCTCGGGTGTCGACACTGGCGCCATAAAGCGGGCAGGTCCGCCCATGCGCATGGTAGTATAATTTTTGAGAGAAATATCTGAATGTATATCCATGAGCGTTATTATATCACCGAATTGCAATATTTAGAATTGTTAGGCATGTGATATAATAAGGGTAATGCGCCCGTAGCTCAGCGGATTAGAGTACTTGGCTTCGAACCAAGTGGTCGCACGTTCGAATCGTGCCGGGCGTACCACGATTTTATGCCCCGTTAGCTCAACTGGATAGAGCGTCGGTTTCCGGTACCGAAGGTTGCAGGTTCGACCCCTGTGCGGGGTACCAA
>JARKOR010000151.1 GCA_029975625.1 Nanosynbacter sp.
GAGACATCACGTACTTACGTACAGATGAAGGCTGGCTGTATCTGGCAGTGGTCATTGACCTGTGGTCACGTGCCGTTATTGGCTGGTCAATGTCGCCACGCATGACGGCGCAACTGGCCTGCGATGCCCTGCAGATGGCGCTGTGGCGGCGTAAGAGGCCCCGGAACGTTATCGTTCACACGGACCGTGGAGGCCAGTACTGTTCAGCAGATTATCAGGCGCAACTGAAGCGGCATAATCTGCGTGGAAGTATGAGCGCAAAAGGTTGCTGCTACGATAATGCCTGCGTGGAAAGCTTCTTTCATTCGCTGAAAGTGGAATGTATCCATGGAGAACACTTTATCAGCCGGGAAATAATGCGGGCAACGGTGTTTAATTATATCGAATGTGATTACAATCGGTGGCGGCGGCACAGTTGGTGTGGCGGCCTCAGTCCAGAACAATTTGAAAACCAGAACCTCGCTTAGGCCTGTGTCCATATTACGTGGGTAGGATCATATGTCCAGCGCCGTAGCTGATCACATGCGCCTTTAATATCACCCTGGTTTATTTTGCGAAGAAGCGTCGATGTTCTGAAATTGCCAGCACCCACGTTGTAGACGAACGAGTAAAGAGCGCCGCGCGTTGTTTCCGGTATATCGACTTTGATGTACGGGTTAATTTGTCTGGCGACAGTGGCAAGGTCTTTATTCAGGAGGGCTTTGCACTCTGCTTCGGTATACGTTTTACCAGGAATGATGTCTTTTCCTGTATGCCCGTAACATACAGTCCATACACCAACTATGTCTTTGTAAGGATTATGTCTCACACCCTCCAGACCATCGTTACCACTTGGGCCAGTGATTAGCACAGATGCTATAGCAATAGCCCCGCCACCAATAGCAGCAGCAACGGCTTTTCGTAATGATGGAGGCATTATTCACCTCTCGCAGCCTTGCGCTTATCTTCTTTAATCTTGAAATAAAGGTTTGTCAGGTACGTCAGCAGGCCAAATACTAGGCTACCCAGCACACCTATTGCTGCCCACTGTGAGGGCGTGACTTTATCGAGCAGCTGTAAAAACCAGTAACCGGCACTACCTGCTGAGGTGCCATAGGCGACACCCGTTGTTAACTTATCCATGGATTTCATAGCCTCACCTCCGCAAATAACGGATGGTGTACACGGTTCGGAACGAAGAGGAAAGGTATAGAAGTTACATTAGCGTAAGGCTTGAACATCTATTCAAAAAGAAAAACGCCAGCGATTATTCTGGCGTAGCTGAAAGCATCATACAATTATCAAATACGAAAATTACAAAATCATTAAAACGCATCACGTTACATCATGTCTTTTCTAAAAAAAATCTTGATGAATATTGATGGGGAGGAACACCAAAATATCTTCTGAAAACACTTACAAAATATGACGTGTTTTCATAACCGCATATCTCAGTAACTTTTCCAACAGAATATAAATTGTAGCTTAATAACCTTTCCGCCATCACCATTCGCTCTTCAAGAATTAACTTACTAAATGATAAGCCTTCGTGCTTTAATTTTCTTTTTAACAGAATTTCACTCAGATACAGTCTTGAAGATATATCACAAAGTCTCCATGCTGCAGATATATCCGTGTGAATAATAGCCTTAACTTTACTTCCTAAACTATTAAGACATCCAAATAAAAAACTTTGCACTATTTTCTCTGAAGATAAGATAGCAAGACATGCAAGTGATATTTGATTTCTAACAAAATCCACAGTTCTGCCATCACAATTCAAGCATGCAATCAAGTTCTTTAACAATGAAAAATCTTCACATTCCACCATCAAGTATGCCGGATAAAACCTTCTTACAGAAAAAGGTGAGAGTGTGTTGCTTTTAAAGAAATCATTAACTGTTTTCTCTTCAACATCTACGATCATTGCATGATCTATATTTGATGAAAAAAAATCTTTTAAATTGTAATCAATGAGAACAGCACTTCCTTTTTTAAATAAAATATCTTCTTTACCAATTCGGACATCAAACGAGTTCAACACCAAAATGATAGAACATATGTATGGCATATTATCCACCTGATATCATTGGGGTTACACCAGGTAAGTATAGGTGGAAAATCAATATTCGCCAGTTCAACAATAAGGAAAATCTCATTGCATCACAAGTATAAAATTATGTATTTAACTCACAAAGACAAATTATTAAACCAATCTGTTATATTATATATAGCTGCGTGGAATCATAATATTATATATTTTGACTGGCATGTTTACCAACTTTAAGTTGCATCTCAATGGTTTCTTCAGCGTAAACAGAGTTTTTATACAAACTGACACTCTGGGTATCATAGTGTAGTTTTTACGATTGTAAATATCCTGCATGCAGGAACTCATCCTTTTGGATGATATCGCATACAATTAATTTACCATCAGTCTTAGAGCCAGTTCGTCCGGATAGGGATCGAAGTAATTCTGTGTAAGCAAGTAATCATTAGGATACTCACCCAGATAATGCTTCAGCAGAGTCAACGGCGCAAGAAGAGGTAATGTGCCAGAACGATAGTTAAGTATAACCTCGCTCAACTCTTTACGCTGGCGTGTACTTAAGTAGTTACTAAAATACCCCTGTATATGCATCAGCACATTCGTGTGATTTTTACGTGATGCAGGTTTTCTGAGAATCGCCATCAGCTTATCACGATACACCTCAAAGTATGATTCAAGGTCCGCCCACTCGTGTATTGCAGCCACAAATGGTCCCATATCTTTATAGCCTGCCTGACTATGCGCCAACAACTGAAGCTTATAACGACTATGAAAAGCTAATAACTCTCTTCTTGATAATTTCTCCTTGTAAAGGTGATTGAGCTCATGCAAAGCAAAAACTCTTTCAACAAAATTCTCACGAAGCACTGGATCATGTAATCGCCCATCCTCTTCAACCGGTAGCCAGGAAAACTTTTCCATCAAAGTGCTCGTAAATAGTCCCACTCCATCTTTACGACCTCGATTACCATTTTCATCATAGACACGCACGCGCTCCATGCCACAGCTGGGAGATTTAGCACAAACCACAAACCCCGATACTGATCTTACCCAGCAATAGTGGACACGCGGCTAAGTGAGTAAACTCTCAGTCAGAGGTGACTCACATGACAAAAACAGTATCAACCAGTAAAAAACCCCGTAAACAGCATTCGCCTGAATTTCGCAGTGAAGCCCTGAA
>JARKOR010000155.1 GCA_029975625.1 Nanosynbacter sp.
GTTGGAGGAGGCGCGGATGATGCGCTCCAGGAGGCCTTCGGGCTTTTGGGTGTCATAACCAAGTCGCTCCAGCGATTGTGGTGGAACTGGTGAGATATCTGTCCAAATATCTTGTAACATTACTCCCGGCATTTCATCGAGATATCTCTTGTATGCAGGCATCTTTCCTGGATTATGAAATATTCTCCCTTCAAGATTTAATCGATTAAGAGCGTCTTGTACTGATTCCCCTGATTTGAGTCCCAAAGCCCAATGTCTCCCCGGAGCAGGCTTAACGTATTCATTATTCAGGAGTAGTGCGCTCCCAGATTCGCCATTTCTAGTACCAGCTGCTGTAAGATCGCTCAGTCTGTATCTTCGCCCAGTATCTGGTTCAATATGTTTGTAGAATGATTCTAAGTAGCTTTCATCATACTCAGTGAATAGTTGATTCCATTTCCATGATCCCGATTTTGAATAGAAGAATATCGTCTCATGGATTCTGCCATACTGTCCAATCCCATCGAAAGAACCGCTTTTGGCAGATTGCCGCTTCCATACAATCTCATTCTGAAATTTATCTGTTCCGAAAACATCATCAAGTAAGTTTTTAACAAGTGCAGAAACCTGCCAACCCACGTGGACATAAATGCTACCTTTGTCACTGAGCAACTCTTTCATTAAAGTCAAGCGCTCATACATCATATGCAAATACGAGTCAGTACCTTTTCCCCAAATATCCCGATACGCTATCATCTCAAGGAGAGATTGTTCTTTTTCCACTTCGCCGATATTTTCTCCCACAGGGATATGCATCGTAAAGTCCGCCCCCACATCGAAGGGCGGGTCGATGTAGATCAGATCGATCTTTCCCCGGAAGTCCTTCAGGAGCGAGGCCATCACCAGCTTGTTATCGCCCCAGATGAGCATGTTTCGAAAGTCATACTGCCGGGTGGTCTTCAGCTCTCCCAGGGTGGTCTGACCCCCGGCCAGGGCCTCGCTCCTGGGCATG
>JARKOR010000023.1 GCA_029975625.1 Nanosynbacter sp.
GCACAATGCTTTCAGTTTAGTGGAAATGGTCGTCGTAATAACCATATTGCTGATAATCTTGTCAATAAGCATTATCGGTGTGCGGAGCATGCAAATATCTGCCCGCGATAATGAGCGTAAGGCGGATATCGAGACTATCGCAATGAATCTTGAAACCATGTATGCCAAAGAGCTCCGCCGAACTGCCACAAATGCCGTCGTAAAACCCCAGGGTAGCTATCCACCGGTTGAATGGCCTGTCTCGGGGGGGTTCACTATACTTCCGGAGATGAAAGATTCGCTTGAAGCGGGCAGCGTGACGGCTCCAGAGAAACCAAAGGGAACGCAAAGTCTCCAGGTTTACAATAGTAGCATATGTAGCACGACGCTATTTCCTACTACGTGTAATCTTACCTCCGCATCGATTAGCACTCAACTAACTTCGTCAAACATTACAAAAGATAAATATATCTATATACCATTTGTTGACGAAAATGTAACGCCTCAAGTACTTTGTACGCTATCTCAGGTCCAACTAGGTAAGAGCTGCCGCTCTTTCAAACTCTACTATGTTCTTGAAAGCTCTTCTTCAGTCACGCAAACGATGGGGAGTAAACGAAAATGAGCCGCAGGGACGGGCTAACGACAGTTGAACTCATGGTAACCCTTTTTGTCGCGGCATTGTTCATTTTGAGTGGATATCAGCTGTACAACGCGGTGAATTTACGCGCGGGAAACTCCCGCGAGATGTCCGAAGCGAGCAACATCGCCTACCGTATTCTTCGCGAACAGGCGATATACGACAGTAGTTTCACAAAGGATACTTCGTCTACCTGCCCTAGCTCGAGCACGCTTAGCCCAACTCCTACGCTGCCCGCAAACACGTTGCCTAATCCGGTAGTGTCTGTCTATCGTTGCTATATAGGTACCGATAGTGATCTTCAGCGTGTTACTGTTCAGATAGAATATGGTAACGATACGCCAAAACGAAAGGTAGTGCATGCAACATACGTCTCCCCGTCGTAGGCAAGGCTTTACTCTTGTTGAGGTCGCGGTTATCATGCCGATGGCCGTTCTGTTGATTGGCGCGATGATTGGTACGATATTGTACCTCACGAACGTCTCTCTTCGTACCCAAGGGAAATCGAAGCAGCAGGTCGAGGTCATCACCTCGCTAGACCGCATGGAGCAAGATGTTCGAAATGCGATGTCAATTACCGTGGTCGGAGGGCAACTTAAGATTGTTGCTCTGGCGACCAATAAAGACCCGCTCAATACGGATCGCCAGCTCATCAACAAGGGCGACTGTTCCCTGGCAACGTCCGGATTGACCCCCGCAGACGCCTTACAATACACAGTAACATACCAAACGCAACCGAGTGGCGCCCTAACCTCGCTTGTTCGCACGATATCTGTCGACTACTCTGCTTCTTCGTGTAGTACGGCCGCACTCGCTAACGTGTGGCAGCGGACCAGTTCCGAGACATTCATTGCTGGTGCCAAATCTATCTTCTTTGACGTTGTCCTTAGTAATGATGGCACTAGTTTTACGGGCAACAATGTCGCCGCAATACAACTGACCTCTGAGCGGATGCTTGCCGGCCAGCCTGTGAGTTTCACTGGCTATATGTATGCAAAATCGGTGAATATTCGCTAAAAATGCTTGTGTTTATCCCGTGGATTTGCTACAATCGTATTTGTAAATCATAACTATTAATATAGGAGGAAAATCAGAAATGGTTTCTCAAATCAAACAAAAGGGTTTCACGATCGTTGAGCTTCTCATCGT
>JARKOR010000200.1 GCA_029975625.1 Nanosynbacter sp.
AGTGCAACACAATATAATGAGCCAACCGATGGGGTGTATGGCGTTGGTGTTATGAGAAAAAGGTTTGGTCGGGGAGTAACGAGGCAAGGTTCGTCTTCGAAGGCAGTTACCTTTGGTAGGCCAATGGGTGCTATATTGCTACTAGGTATGGCGATTGCCACGGCCGTTGCTATCATATTATTCGCCTGGATCGCTACGCTCGACCTTAGCGATGCGGTATCGACGTTTATAGTATTTCTCATAACATCGTTCATATTCCTTACTCTCGCAATGCGGCAATTTACGGCTCAGCGATTCGTAAAGGTGTTGACTGCGGCGCAAGATTCTTCACAGTAATCACCCTATTTATAGAAACCTATCGTTTGTGGATATAGATTAGCAAGATTGATGCATAATTGTGCTATACTAACAGATATGGCAACACTAAAAGATTATCGAGATGAGCGGCTGCGCAAGCTTGAGGCTTTGCGCGAGCTTGGGATTGACGCGTATCCGGCGCACTCCGAGAGAACGTATGCGAACGCGGAGATTATAGAAAAATTTGATGAGCTAGATGGCCAGACGGTGACGGTGGTCGGGCGAATTATGTCGATTCGGAGTTTTGGCAAGCTGGCGTTTATTAAACTGCGGGACATGAGCGGAGAGATTCAGCTCTATGTGCAAAAAGATAGCGTCGCGGAGCTAGACGCCCATCGTGGTGTTCTGGGCATGAAACAACTGAAACTGCTTGATACGGGCGATTTTATCCAAGCGACGGGCGAAGTGACGCGGACGCAGACGGGCGAGAAGTCCATTGGCGTGCGCGAACTGCGTTTGCTTACTAAGAGTTTGCGGCCAATGCCGACGGAGCTGACAAACAAAGAAGAGCGCTTTCGCCGCCGTTATGTGGATATGAACGTCAATCTCGACGTGCGCGAGCGGTTTATTCGACGGAGTAAATTTTGGCAGGCGACGCGCGATTATCTCAACCAACATGGTTTTACAGAGGTGAATGTACCAGTTTTGGAGCATACGACCGGCGGCGCTGACGCCAATCCGTTTGTCACGCATATGGATGCGCTGGACAATCAGCAGTTTTACCTGCGCATCAGCCACGAGTTGCCGTTAAAGCGCCTCATTGGTGCCGGGTTCGAGAAAGTGTATGATATCGGTCCGCGTTTTCGCAACGAGAATTATTCCGATGAGCATTTGCCAGAGCATATTGCCATGGAATGGTACGCGGCGTACTGGGATTGGCGCCAGGGCATGCGTTTTATGGAAGATATGTATAAATCCGTGCTTGAGGCGACATTCGGCACATTGCAGTTTATGTTGGGGCAGTTTAATGTCGATATGTCGGGAGAGTGGGAAGTGTGGGATTATGCTGAAGTGATTCAAAAGAATTATGGTATTGATGTAAATAATACAACAATTGAAGAAGTGGCGGCAAAGCTACGAGAACATGGTCTGGAAGTTGAAAAGACCGATAGCGTGCCACGCGGAATTGATAAATTATGGAAAAATACCCGCAAAACCGTGGCAGGTCCAGTGTGGTTGGTGAATACGCCAAAATTCATCTCGCCGCTGTCAAAGACAAATCCCGACGATCCGCAGACCGTGGAGCGCTTCCAGCCGGTTATCGCCGGCTCGGAGCTGGGCAATGGCTTCTCGGAGCTCAATGACCCGATTGACCAATTGGGGCGCTTTGTCGAGCAGCAGCACATGCGTGACGCGGGCGACGAAGAAGCAATGATGCTCGACATCGACTTTGTCGAGATGCTCGAATATGGCATGCCGCCAGCGTGCGGATGGGGCTGGAGCGAGCGAGTGTTTTGGATTTTTGAAGGCGTGAGCGCACGCGAGGGCGTGCCATTTCCGCAACTCCGCAGCGAAATTGACGAGACAACGCGCGAACTTTACCCGGATGTGAAGTTAGATTAGATATGCTACAATAAGCCTATGAAACGTTTTTTCTTTGGGGGGTTCATAGCGCTGTGCGGACTTATCTTCTCTGCTACTCCTGTTCTTGCGGCAAATACCGATAACTTCAGGATTACGAACTACGACGTGCATATGGAGCTTGGACGCGATGAGGACAAGACCTCGACGCTTCGCACGACTCTGACAATTACTGCTGATTTTCCACCGAACCAAAATCGTGGCATTGCGCCGATATTCGTGAAGACGTACGATGGTCACTCGACTTCCTTCAATCTGGAGTCGGTGACAGATGAGCAGGGGATGGCATTAGAGTATCATTGGGAGGGCGACGAGCTGCGCATCGGTAACGCCGACGTGTACGTGAGCGGGCTAAAGACCTATGTCATTACATATACCCAGCGAAACGTGACGAGGTATTATGCCGATACAAACAAAGACGAGTTTTACTGGGATGCAATCGGTACGGAGTGGCGCGTACCAATCGAGCAGGCACGTGTTTCACTTTCGCTGAGCCCCGATTTGGCTGAGCTGAACTCAACGGAGCTGCAATGCTATGCAGGGGTATTTCAATCGTCAGCATCATGCGGTGAGGTGGCGGAAGGAGCGGGTAGCTACACGGTACAACTGACTAATATTGGTAATGGGCAGGGCGCGACC
>JARKOR010000044.1 GCA_029975625.1 Nanosynbacter sp.
CTCAGGAGCACCTCGGGTACTTTCATGCCTCTAAAGTCTTCGGGGCGCGTATATTGAGGAAACTCTAGCGTCTTACCGTCAGAGAAACTCTCGATTTCAGCCGATTTTTCGCCGCCCAGCACGCCCGGCAGCAGCCGCACAATCGAGTCAATAATTGTCATCGCTGGTAGCTCGCCGCCCGTCAGAACATAGTCGCCAACGCTCAATTCAGCATCTACCAGCTCTAAAATACGCTCGTCTACGCCCTCGTAGCGCCCGCAGATGAAGATATAGCCGCAATCCGCCTCCATATACCGCTGTGCGCTTGCCTGCGCCCAGCGCTTGCCTCGCGGCGTCATAAGTACTACTTTAGCCCCTGGATCGCTCTGTTTCGCCGTCTGCACGGCATTCCACAGCGGTTCAATCATCAATAGCATCCCATCACCGCCGCCATACGGCGTGTCGTCAACCTGCCGGCGCGGACCAAGGCCAAATTCGCGCAAATGTACCGTCTCAAGCGACACGATACCGTCTTTTTGCGCCTTCCACATCATGGAATTTTCAAATACGCCCGTAAACATCTCTGGAAACAATGTTATAACTTGAAATCTTCTCATCTGTTACATTATCGCACGTATTGACTTTTTTGTACAGGTATGATACAATGAATATAATTTCATCTAAGTCTTTTGGATGAAAGTTAGGACGAGAATCACCTTGAGGAGGTAAGTAAAATGGCTAAATATTTAGCCGCAATTACTGCCCTATTAGGCACGTTCATGTGCCTAATAGGCGTAGGTGTGGTGGTGGCCAGCCACAACTGGCTGGAATTCATCTTCGGAGTTGCAGCCCTCCTAACTGGAAGTCTCTTCGCAGGCATGGGTTTCTGGTACCTAAGAAGAACGTGACCCCACCGAAAATCGCTCGCCGAATTGGCTCGATCTGATTAAGAACTACGTTCTCTCGGGTCGTCACACACCCAATTCAGCTCGAGTCCTTTCGGTGGGCTATTTTCATGTCCCGATCAAAATGCCTACCACCAAAAAACCACCCGAAGGGGTGGTTTTTTAGCACAAATAAGACTCTCAACGAATTATATTTTGTAATCCGTTGCTCGCATAGAGCTTTAGTTCTCGCATTTATTCAGAACTACACTTAGTATAGCATAGTGCCATAAGCATGAACAAGGGCTTTTTTATTGAAAAACCTCGTCAAAGAAACGAGGCTTTTCAATGCTTACTAACAGAGGTTAGATATCTAAATCATCCAAGTCTTCCAGCTCTTTTCGGGCATTTTCCGCGAAACTCGAGCGGTTTTCCACAACCTCGTCCGCACCGTTATCCACAGCGTCGTCCGAAGATGAAGAACTGGTGTGCGAGCCCGTAAAGCCATCATTATTTACGATTTTTAGATTATATCTAGCATCGTTCTTCGTGCCAAGCGCGCGAAGTAGCGTCCTTAGGCTTTGGGCCGTGCCACCACGTTTGCCAATTACCCGGCCGAGATCCTCAGGGTTTACCGTCAAAGTTAGAAGAACGCCCTTCTCGTCAATCATCCGCTCAACGACTACATCATCCGGATGCTCCACTAGTGATTTCACCACATATTCTACAAACTGCTGATCAATTGTTGACATACTGCCCTCCTCGTGAAGTTATTCTGTATTTCTAGTATAGCACACAATAGAACAATGATATGTATATCCGAATTAACGAGCATTGTATTTCAGGAGTGCTGCCCGTGCTGCCTCCTGCTGTGCCACTTGCTTGCTTGGACCGCTGCCCTCGCCCATGAGGTTCTCACCGACGAACACGCCAAGAGTAAATACCTTGTCATGATCAGGCCCCTCTTCGTGCAGCACTTTATAAACCGGTGTATGCCCATCCACCCGCTGAGAAACCTCCTGAAGGTGTGATTTTGGATCGCGCCAGCTACCCTCTTTCAGGATATCATCCAATTTTACGATGATATATTTATGAATAAACGCGCTTGCCGCCTCAAAACCGTGCTCAAGGTAAATCGCCCCTGTTACAGCCTCAAACGCATTGGCCAATATCTGCAGATGCGCGCGCTCCGTGCCGTTCTTTTCACCCTTACTCATCCGAATAAGCGGCCCATAGCCAACCTGTTCGCCCGCCGCACCAATGCTCTCGGTTCTCACCAATGCCGCACGCCAACTCGTTAAAATCCCCTCCGGCTCCTTGTAGTTTTTATATAGGTAATCCGTCGTAACAAGCTCTAGCACTGCATCGCCCAAAAACTCAAGCCGCTCATTGTGCTCGTGAGCCGACTTTTTATGTTCATTGACATAGCTTCGATGTGTCAGAGCCGTCACAAGCGTGTCAATATTTTCGAATTCTAATCCCAACACATCTCGAGCAAACTCTCGGTATGGCGTCAAATCCATTCCTGACATTATAACTTCTCCTGTCTAATTTTTTTCATTCCTAGCAAAATTAATTTGCCGATGTCTTCGTATTCAACCTTATCCAGCGCGTCTTGCACGCTGAACCACTGAATATCCGTCATCCATTCTTCTTTCTTAATTTCATCACCGCTCGTGCGCACCCGGATGAGGTAATTTTGTTGCGAAATCAGCACAAGCTTATCCACTCGACGATAGCGAAAATTCACCTTACCGAGCCAACAGATTGGTTCAATATTGTGCAGTCCAGCTTCCTCGCCAACCTCGCGAATTGCGGCAGCCTGCGCGGTTTCGCCCGGTTCAATGTGACCCTTTGGTATCGTCCAGCGCTCCCGTGCGTCCTGGTACAGCAAAAACTCTACCTCGCCCTTCGTATTGCGCCGAAAGACAATTCCCCCGGCGGTCGGTTCACGCACGATTTCCTGAATTGAGGGCTTTTTGCGCCCAAAATATTGCTTAAATGTCTGTAGATTTGGTGTCTTTGCCATCGGATTCCTCCACGAGCGTCCGATATGCCGTGCCGAGCACGCCATTGACGAACTTCCCTGAATTATCCGAACCAAACGCTTTTGCCAGCTCTACCGCTTCGTTAATTACCACTTTATACGGTACTTTATCCTCCGAAAAAAGGAGTTCATACAGTCCCAACCGCAAAACAGTGCGGTCAATACGGGATATCTGTTCTAGGGGCCATTCCGGAGCGAGCGGTCTCAGCGATTCATCTAGTTGTTCCTGATACTTCAGAACACCCGCAATCAATCGCTCAACAAAGCGCGTATCATCAACGGATGATTTATACCTCTCGAGATTTCGTTTTAAAATCTCACCAGCATCGGCCCATTTATCCTCTAGCTGAACACGAAACTCGTATTCGTACAGAGTTTGCAGTGCCAACATGCGACCCAAGTGACGGTTTGATGCCATAAGCGAAAAGTTCGTTTCTTCTTAAAATTAATTACGCGCTTTTCCCTGTTTCGCGCTTGGTTGTTTTGACTTTAACGGGCGACGTCGCATTAACGCGGCGAGCCAGCTTCAGCTTCAAATGGCTGCGGCGTAGACCCGTCTTACGCGGGCTACTCTGCTTTTTTGGTTGTGCCATATCTACGTATCTCCTTTTTTCAGTTTATAATAACACTTGATAGGTATTATAGCGGTTTTCGGTCTATTTCTCAAGGTGTAGCGGCGATTTTAGCATAGTTTATGGCAAAACTATTGACTTTTTATACTGCTTGTGGTAATATATAGGTATGAGGGCGATTATAGTAACCGCCCCGAAAGGAAATAGCTTAAGATGAGTAACCCTGATAGTTTATCAACGCAGCAAGAAAAAGAACCAAACTACACCATACGTAGACTTGGTGCCACCGCTGGTGTTGCACTGGTTGC
The DNA here is from genome assembly GCA_029975625.1 of Nanosynbacter sp. GTDB lineage: Bacteria > Patescibacteriota > Saccharimonadia > Saccharimonadales > Saccharimonadaceae > Nanosynbacter. The sequence goes on from JARKOR010000044.1 coordinate 3,791, forward strand.
CCTAGGGGTAATTAAGGCTGGGGAATTAGGCGGAAAGGCGATTGACTGGCTCCAGGGTCATGATACTAGGTGTGTTACCGTCTCTGTTTACCCTGGCGATTCAAATATAGAAGTTTTGGAGACTGGAATCGATGCTATAGGTAAAGGCGATCCGGCTTACGGAAGGGAAACGCAAAATGCCGCTAGCAATCTTGGTACGATTTATCCAGGCGATAGAGTGGAAGTTTGTCACGTTGAGGACAATATTCTTGGCGATTTTGTTACAGCCGAAGTCACCGACAGAGTAGCCTAAATAACCTAAAGCAGATGGAATCCCAGATCAGCTGCTGCTTACGTAGTGGCTGATTTTCATATTACAATATTAAGAATCTTACCTGGCACATAAATCACCTTCTTCGGTGTCTGTCTGGCGGTAAATTTGGCGACATTTTCATCAGCGAGCGCGGATTGCTCGACTAACTCCCTGTCGGAATCGGCGGGGAGTTCCAGTTTGGCACGAAGTTTGCCATTTACCTGGACAATTATCGTCATCGTGTCGCTCTGAATAAGCGCGTCATCCCACTTTGGCCAATGATCGCGGTGGATAGTATCTTCGTGGCCGAGCTCATGCCACAATTCCTCAGTAATATGCGGCGCGAATGGCGCTAGGATTTGCAACAAGCTTTCGAGAGCAAACTGCCATGCGTCACTATGGCCCATACCATCGGATTCTTTTATTTTGTAGAGCGCGTTTACCATTTCCATCATTGCGGCAACAGCGGTGTTGAACTTTTCATCCTCGATATCGCGAGTAACCTTTTTGATTGTGGCGTGTGTAATTTTTAGGACATCTGGACCGCTCTTGGAGTTTTCCAGGACAGCATCGCCAGTTTCAATGTACTCTTGAGTTAAGTTCCAGATACGATTAAGGAAGCGATACGTGCCTGGCACGCCACGAGTGTCCCACGGCGCATCCATGTCGTATGGCGCGATGAACATCTCGTACACGCGCAGCGCGTCCGCGCCGTAGCCTGAATCCATAATTTCCATCGGGTCAATGACATTACCTTTAGATTTGGACATTTTTTGTCCATCCGGCGCCATGATATACGCATTATACATCATTCGTTTGAACGGCTCGGGCGTTGGTACGAGCCCAAGTTTGTAGAAAAATCTCATCCAGAAGCGGCTATAGAGCAAGTGCGCTACCGCGTGGTCGGCTCCGTTATAATAGTCGACCGGCATCCATTTCTTGGCAAGCTCAGGATCCCATGCCTGCTCCGTATTGAAGGGGTCAATATAGCGAATATAGTACCAGCTTGAACATGCATAGCCGTCTAGCGTATCAGTTTCGCGGCGGCCTTCAACCCAATGCTCCCCTTCCGGCTTTGGCTGGGTAATCTCAACCGTCTCGCCCGTTTCGACATGTACCCAAACGCGCACCCATTCGTCAACCTGCGCCAAAACAGATGTATTGCCGCCCGTTGGCTTGAAGTCTTCGACTTCGGGCAAAATAACCGGCAAACAGCTGTCAGCAACGGCGATGGGCTGATGACCCTCGACATGAACCATCGGAATTGGCGCGCCCCAATAGCGCTGGCGGGAAATTAACCAGTCGCGCATTTTGTATGTGGTTTGCGCATGCCCAGTTTGCTGCTCCTCGAGCCACGCGACAATTTGTTCTCTCGCATCTTCGGACCGAGTGCCATTAAACCGCCCTGAATTTATGAGTTCGCCCTCACCTGCGTAACACCCGGCATCGGACGAGCCCTCGGGCTTGTCGATAACCTGAATAATAGGCAAATCAAAGTCCGTGGCAAACTCGAAATCACGCTCGTCATGCGCCGGAACCGCCATGACCGCGCCGGTGCCATATCCACCTAAGACATAGTCGGCAATCCAAACAGGTATTTTTTTGCCATTGACAGGATTTGTCACGTAGCTTCCTGTGAATACCCCTGTTTTTTCCTTGTTCTCCTGCCGCTCGATATCAGACTTGCGAGATGCTGCCTCTATGTATGCCTCAACCGCTCCGCGCATGTCTGCGCTCGCTAAGCTCTTAGCGAGAGGATGTTCCGGGGCTAGCGCAACGTAGGTCGCGCCAAATAGGGTATCGGGACGCGTCGTGAATACCGTAATAGTCTGGTCGCTGTCAACCACGGAGAACTCGACCTCAGCGCCAACCGACCGTCCAATCCAATTTTTCTGCATGGTTTTGACCATCTCGGTCCAATCAAGCTGGTCGGTCGCCTCAAGAATCTCATCGGCATATGCGGTAATACGGAAAAACCACTGCTTGAGGTTACGTTTCGTGACGGGATTGCCGCAACGCCAACACTTACCGCCCTCAACCTGCTCATTAGCTAGGACGGTATTATCCGTCTCGCACCACCACTGCGGCTGCTCTTTTTGATACGCCAAGTCGTGCTTATAAAGCTGCGTGAAAATCCACTGCGTCCATTTGTAATACTCGGGGTCGGCAGTTGAGATTTCTTTTGACCAGTCATAGCTATAACCCAAACGTTTGAGCTGACTAATAAAGTTCTTCTTTGCGACATCATGGGCTTCGCGGGGATTTTTGCCGACCTTAATGGCGTAATTTTCTACCGGCAATCCGAAACTATCCCAGCCAATTGGGTTATACGCATTGTAACCCTGTTGGCGTTTGGCTCGTACTTTGATATCTGAGAACTGAAAGGTACGGCCGTGTCCGATATGAATGCCCGCGCCCGTAATACCGGGTAGCATACTCATGCCAAGATATTTCGGTCGAGACGTATCGTGCAGGTCGACGACGTACGTGCCTTCGGTCTCCCAAGTCTGTTGCCATTTCTGTTCGATTTCGGTTGGATTATAGCGCTTCATATCTCTGATAGTATAGCACA
>JARKOR010000052.1 GCA_029975625.1 Nanosynbacter sp.
TTCATCTCGGTGTCAGGATCGCCGTAGGGACCGGCGTACGCGCGTAGCGTGGCTTGGGTCCAAAGAGGAGGCGCGGTCAGACCGATTACTCAAAGACTGCCCACGGACCAACCGGTGATCTTATCTCGGCAGCGTTGCACACCACTTTTAGGAAGGTAAGACCTGCAGCGCTTGATAGGTCAAGTAGGTGATCGTGATTGCAAATCCGACCTCAAGTGCGGCCAGCAGCGTAAACAACTTCCATTTTGGGAAAATGAAAAGCAGTACCGATCCAACAGCTATCAGGATAGCCGAAGTATAGAATATTCTCCAGCCGAGCCACATTTGATGTGAGATATACTGCCAGACGGGATCGACAGGACTGTATATGTAGTCGTCAAACCCCGCCGCCAAATTCATCAATGCGAAGAACATGTACAGGGTTATAATAACAGCACAATGGAAGAAGGCTACAGTCGGCCATATGTTGCGCTTCTTTTCTGGGTTATCTAACATAAGCGAATCCGTGGTGATGGTTCTTGTGTTAGGCCGCAGCCGTTTTTATGGATCGCCCAATTCTGGCGGCCACTTCTTCAAGTCTAGAGTCGGCAGGGCCGAGGGTCAACTCGAAATGTGAAGGTTGGGGTGGGTCGAATGTGCCTCCCCAAGTAACCGCGGGCGATAGAACAGTGATGATCGCCTGTATTGCGTCCAGTTGGAGAATGCTGAGAGTGTCAAGCGTTCCGTTTGGGAAGGATCTTGGTGAGATATCGACGGCCGTGCCGGAGGCGTGATTGGTCAGCGGTTCGGGGTCATGCTGGTTCGCGATAAGAAAACCGGCAAGTGCATCGTCATGTATAGGCGCGACTGTCCGGTTAAATTCCTCTATAACCCAGCCGATGAGTGCTGCCGGGGCTCCACTGCGTAGCGTCGTGGTGGCAGACAATCCGAAAAAAGGCGTCTCAAGGATCATCCCGCTCGGGTCGACTCTCGATTGAACGAGCCACCCGTTGGCGCTCGTCCAGCCCGGGAAGAGGTCGGTTACACGATTCTGTGCATCCTGGATTTGTTCCTGACTATCACTCGGCACGTCGGAAGGTGCTGGCGCTGGCGTTGGGTCCGCTTGAGAGGCTGCGACTACACCAAACGTACCAGCGAGTGCTGTTCCAGCGCTGGCCATAAGGAGGTGTCTTCTCGTAATGTGTGGTCCGGACGGCGTGTGTGCACTTCTCGCATATTTCGTCATGTATGCAGTGTCTCTTCAGTGGTCTCGTGCGATCTTGTTGTACTTTTCCAAGACATCGTAGATCGCCTTTTCCTGATCGGCGTTGCCTTCAGTGTTGGAATCGCCCAGGCTTCCCGTGTATGCCCGGAGTGTCGCGCGCGTCCAGGTGGCGGATGCCGTAAGGCCAATCTTGTTGGCTGATCCGGGGTCAATCTCCTCAGGCCTGATTGAGTTAGGGTTTTGACCGGATCCCGACCAGACAATTGTGGAAGATGTGCGTATCACGTCCCAGGCGGGGTCGTGATAGAGTTGTCGCCATTCATCGTTAATGTCGCTCTGGTCTGTTGGGTCGGCACTGAGGTCGGATAACCCATAATTGGCGTTGGCCCAGGATGCCGACTTAAGTGCCTGAGTTGGAAATATCTGTGATATTCCAGTGCTCGTTTGTATCATGCCGAGATTGTGGAGCTGCGGGATTGCTGAACCTCCATTATTTGCTATCCATGTATTCATAATTCCGTCAATCCCGAGATCGGCGGTGTCAATACCGTAGTACTCCCAAAGGATGGGGACCTGAATGAGGGCTTTACGTATCGACATTCTTCGCGCGCGTTCGGTGATTAGCTGGTCGTGTTGCTGCAGCAGATCGATTGCTTCACGGAGACTGAATGTGGTTGGATTTTCTATGTTCTGAGCATCGGGACGTTTGTATTCACCGAAGCCAAATGTTCTTGCAGTCGCGAATAACTCCGTGTAGACGCTTTCCCATGAGCCTGTGAACTCGACGTCTTGACGGGGTGTGATATGTGGAGGGTTGAAGCTGTGTTGGCCGGTGTCGCGGCCGGACATGATGTTGTTGTCGTAGGGGACGCCGTTGAGGGAGAATCCGCATTGATCACCGGGTAGCGGTTCGACAGCATCGACATCGTGCCGGGTCCGAACGCATCAGCGAGTACCGCAATACCCAGCTCATATTGCAGGATACGGATCAAGCCGTAAACCACAGGCCAGCCGGTCATACCGTTCTCG
>JARKOR010000019.1 GCA_029975625.1 Nanosynbacter sp.
CACGTGGCAATGGTTGGGGACGGGGTCAACGACGCCCCCGCGCTGGCTGAAGCAACCGTAGGTATCGCCATGGGCGCAGCGGGTACGGATGTAGCCCTGGAAACCGCTGATGTTGCGCTGATGGCTGACGATCTGGAGAAACTGGCCTATGGATTGCGCCTGGCAAAGCGCAATCAATCTGTCGTCAATCAGAACCTGGCCCTTTCTGCGATTGTCATTAGTGTATTAATCATCGGTGCAGTGGGTGGTTGGTTCACACTGCCGATCGCCGTACTGACGCATGAGATCAGCGAATTTGTGGTTATTGGTAGCGGGCTGAGAATGTTGAAAAGTTAACCCTTCACCTATCAAAAACTCATAGTGGACTGCAAATGACAAATTGCAGCCCACTTTTTTAATTAAATAGGGCTTACGCAAAACCAGCAAAAATCTTGACGAAGGCAGGGGAATTCCAGTATGTTTGATAGTTATGAAAGAAAAGGGATCAACCGTTACTCGTCTGGATTACTGCCAGTATTTGCTGAGCAGTCAGATCAATTATACGTTGACCAATTTTGCCGAACATACTGATCAGTTTAGTCATGACACGATCAATCGCTATTTGGCGGGAGAAAAAATTACCCCCCACCTGGTTTGGGAGAATGTGAAAGGTCAGGTGGAGCAAATCCCCAGCGGCTACCTGGTGTTCGATGACACCATTGTAGATAAGAACTTCTCGTTCAAAATGGATTTAGTACGGCGACAATGGAGTGGCGATGCGCATGGGGTCATCAAGGGGGTCGGGGTGGTGACCTGTGTCTACGTCAATCCTGAGCGCGATCAGTTTTGGATCATCGACTATCGCATTTATGATCCGGGCGGAGATGGCAAGACCAAACTGGATCATGTCCATGATATGCTGGAAAATGTGGTCTATCACAAGCAAATGTTGTTTTGGGGTATCTTGATGGACAGTTGGTATGCGACCAAGGATCTCATGGTTATTATCGAGGCTTTGAAAAAGGTCTATTACTGCCCGCTCAAGGACAACCGCCAAGTGGATGATTCGGGAGGAACTCAGCCCTATCAGCGCGTGGATGGATTGCGATGGTCGGATGCGGAAAAACAACACGGCAAAGTGATCAAGCTCAAAGGCTTTCCGAGAGATCATAAGGTGAAACTGTCCCGAGTGGTGCTGTCGACCCAGCGCACGGACTATATCGTGACCAACGATTTTGCTCAGGATTCTACTCAGGCCGTACAAGAGGTGTGCGCCTTGCGCTGGAAGATTGAGCAGTTTCACCGGGAAACCAAACAATTGACCGGATTGGAAGGCTGTCAATGTCGCCTGGCTCGAATTATTCGCAATCATATTGGCTGCGCCATCTTGGCTTGGATCCGCCTGCATCAGGTTGCCCAGGAAACTCAACAAACCATTTATCAAGTGAAGCATGGTTTATTGGACGATTACTTACGGCAACAACTGAAATCACCCGCTATCCGGATGTCGCTTGCGTAAGTCCTATTAAATATATATTGAGTTATTCAATTTTTTTGAGTGGTAAGTGATATCGTTCTGATAATTATTCATTGTTTTACAGTCACTAAAACCGGCCTAAACTTACATCCATAAGCTGCCGGCTTCCCTACCATAGTCCAGGATAATCTTTCAACCGTATTCCACCAGATTCCAGGCACTTCATACCACTTAGCATTTGCCACATCTTTTGGGATATCTGGATCTGGGGCGGTGCCTCGCGCAAGAGCTCCATCCGGGTGGATGCCAACTTCGGTATAAACAAATGAATAAATAGGACCCAGGGTGGCTAAAGATAACATCATACCCCACCCGCACCGGGAAGGTTCAACCGTTTTTGCGGCATCTATCCGGTCAGCAACGAATTCGAAGTAGGTCATTCCTTTTGGAGCTTCAGGAACCTGCATAGGCTGGTTTCCCTTGTAGGCAACGAATAAAATACTCGAGCAAATCGCCAGGATGAAAGTAGTTTTGACAAACCATCCAATCAACTTAAGAATCACTATGATGAATTTCATTTTCTCCTTCAATCTTTTTATCTGTCTGATACTGATCTTCTGGTCGGGCACCATCTCGTAGGACCCGGTTATAACGAATCTCCTCGCGATACATTCGATCTAGAGCAACCTCAATCACATCGCTTTCACTCCGTCCCATAACGCTTGCCATCGCTCTTAATTGACTCACGCCTTCTGGGCTTATTCGAAAAGATCGTACTGGTTTACTCGCAGAATTTGTTTTCGGCATGCTCGTTTTCCTTATCGGTTAGATTATTTATAATGTAATACTCTAGTATTGCTTTGTCAAGTTAATTTCCGCATTTTTCCTAATTTAGTCAAATATGTCCCCCTAGGATAGGTGCTTTCTTCTTGCTATGATTAGAGTCACAACCAAATATCTGTTCGGTCGCTGATAATCATCAGCTGTTCCAAAGAATCCTTGGAGCGACCATCAGCTTCTTCCCTGTTTACACAACTTGCGTGCGTGTAAATAGGCGTTGAGATCTGAATGGTCGCTTTTGTTTTAACTAAATTTCGAACCCGTTAACCGGAAAAGGAGAAAAAATTGAAAGAAATTCCAGTCTCAAAACGCAATCTGATGATTGCCGTCATCCTGGCAGTTGTCATTGCTGTCGGTATCCTGGTGATCGAAAACTGGCCACTTCGTACGGAGCAGAGTTCAGCAGCATCAACCAATGAAGATAGTCTGGTTTCTACTGCAGCGGTCAATGCCATCGAGCAGGTCTTCCAGGTGAACTATCAGGAAGGAAAAGAAGCCTGGCTTGAGCGTATCTGCGAGGTAAGCACTCCCGCTGGATGCGAGCTGTTTTCGGCCGGCGCAGACCGTATGTGGGAAAAATACGTGGATGCCAAATCTGTGGTCACAGCTGCCTCTCAGGCAGCAGAAAAAGTAGCAGACAATGGTTCCGAGCAAGTCTGGCAGATGACCATCACGCTATCTTCTCCCTTATCGGGTAGCAATAAAACCCAGGATACAGCATATGTTGTTCTCGCGAAAACAGAAAGTGGTTGGAAGTTTGATCGTTTCCTGATGGAAGAGGAAATCAATGCGATTCTTGCTCGGAGAATAACTCCCACCACAACTGTAGAAGAAGGAAAGAAGTAGTGAAAAGATTTTTCCTGATCATTGTCGTCTTGACCTTGCTCATTCCATCGGTTGTATATGCTCAGGGCACCGATCCCTGGTCAGAGGTTTTTCAGCCGGATGGAAATCTGAATCCTGATTTGATTGATCTGGGAGTTACCACAGATCACCCCGATTGGATGTCAATTGAACTGCCCTTTGGCCAGTCCATTGATCTTGATGCAAATTACCACCGCTATCAAACACCTAGCGGGAATATCGTTGTCTTACCCTCTGCCTCGACGTTATTTTTTATGGCCATGAATCCCCAAGAAAGTGGGTTGACCGGCTCTTATGGATCACTGGGAAATGGTTACGGCAGTCTGATCTCTTTTCTTGGGCTTGTTGCCGGCGACAATCTGGATTGGAGCAAGGTACAGGCGGAACATCCAGAGTACACCAGCCCGGATCAATTCTGGGGGGCGGTTCTCAATGGTCAGCAAGATGTGTGGACCTATTTCTCCGGGTGGGGATTCATCACAACCCTGCTTCAAATGACTTGGAATGATGGCGCTCTCCGCTCGTTGTATTTGTTGTATTTGAATGGTTCACAAAACTGTGCGGCTATTCCTGGAGGTTGCTCGGGAATTGTCACCCCACCTCCTCCCCCAAGGGAGTGTCCTGATCCAACGGTTTCTATGCAACAACCTGTCCTCGTCATTCAAAAAACTGCGCCGAACAATCCCCTGGTAGTGGGACAAGATACTGAAAATCGACGCGGTGCAGATATCCAGGTCAGGGTGACAGTTCCTCCAGTGATTTTCACCTGGTATGAGCCGATTTATGAAGAAAGAGATGTTTGCCGCTCAGCCAGTTCCGGAGAAACCGCCAATTGTAATACCGGAGCTGGATCAGCTATCAATGATGGTGTTTCAGATACAGAAATAGTATTCAAGGAATGCCGGACACACGTAGAACA
>JARKOR010000021.1 GCA_029975625.1 Nanosynbacter sp.
ATAACGCCAGAAATGGTGGAAAAAATAGCCTAAATAGGCTGATTCGATGTGTTTGCGGGAAAAAAATCGGCCCAGATCCGCGAAATTTTAATCAGCGAGTCAGCTTGGGAAGAAATGACCTGCTTATTCGCACCTTCCCTAAGGTACCAGCACTGGCTCAATGGCTACATACGGCACCTGGTTTACGATTACGATATAAAAGCTCAAGGATGATGAATTCTTTTCTTTATGATTTCGACGTTATTTGTCTCCTGCAACACCACGGGGTTGCTATAACCAGCGACGAACCCGTTGGGTATAGCGTTCCCATTCCAACCCGAAACGTTTTCGAAGCTGTACCTCTTCAACATGGATATGTAATCTGGCTACTACAAACATAAACAACGGTACAGCAAGTATCCCCACCAGGCTGCCAAAGCAGAGAGCAACGGATAACTGGAGCCCGCTCATTCCAAGGTAAATAGGGTTTCGACTCCATGCGTAACAACCGACAGTTACCAGCTTGGTGGTTCTATCCGGATGAAGCGGATTAAGCGTCGTGCCGTTCGTGCTCATCTGCCAAGCGGTGTGCAGTATCATGGTAATACAAACACCGGTCAGCAACACGCTTAGCACTATATTCACGATGTCGAAGGTAAAACGCGGGATTGCAGTCAACACATCAGTGACGAAAAACAGCAATAAGATGAGTGGGGGCGGAAACCATACTCTCAATCGAGTCACGAAGTTACGCATTACACAGACCTATCTCTGAACTAAGCAGCCTGATGGCTGCAAAATGAAAATCCAGTCCTTGCCATTCCTATAGTGACCATGAATCTGACATTATATGCCTGATCTGAAAAGTTATTTTTTTCATAACTGTCCTTATAACGGTGCGGGGTCAGTCCACACCTCTGTTCAGGTGAACAAATTCAGCAGACCACTTCACTGTTAAACCTGTGGCGATTCAGGGTGCCATGTGTATGGCACCTCATCTCTTATTTACTTATTGACTCCGTTACCGCCTGCCAGGTTATAAAGCCACCACTCAGATTATATGTCCTGAAGCCGTGGGCCTGAAGAATACGGTATGCCACATGCCCGCGCAGGCCACTCTGGCACCCTATAAAAATCTCTTTATCTTTAGGCACTTTTTCAAGATTCTCCCGCAGGGAATCCAGTGGAATGGATAGCGCGTCAGGATATTCGCCAAATTGTTTCAGTTCGGCAGGAGAGCGAATATCAAGTAAACAATAACTGCCCGGTTCCCGTTGTAACACATCGCTGACATGACATATGACCGTATCTCCTTTCATTACATTTGTCGCCACCATACCAGCCTGGTTAACGACGTCCCTTGCACTGTTAAAAGGTGGAGCATAAGTCAGCTCAAGATGTTCGAGATCGTTGACGGTAAGCCCCGCGCGCTGTGCGACAGACAGGACATCGATGCGTTTATCAACCCCTTTTTTCCCTGATGCCTGAGCCCCGAGAATTTTACCGGTATCGGGGCTGAACAGCAGTTTCAGACTGATCATCGTTGCCCCCGGGTAGTAACCGGCATGATCAGCGGCATGGACGTAAACCTTCTCGTATCGGGTGCCATGAACTTTCAGCTGCTTTTCATTCGCACCGACGCTGCCAATACTCAGCGAAAATACCTTACAAATGGATGTCCCCTGACTGCCATGGTAAAGGCTGTGACGATCTAGCATGTTATCAGCAGCAATGCGTCCCTGGCGGTTGGCGGGCCCTGCCAGAGGAAAATTAGCGGGTTCCTGAAAGACAAAGTCTGGAGTTTCAACGGCATCCCCCACGGCGTAGATGTCAGGGATACTGGTCTGCATACAGGCATTGACGCTTATGCCTCCCCGTTTACCCACTGCGAGCCCGGCTCCTGTGGCAAGGCTGTTCTCAGGTTTTACCCCGATGGCGAGAATAACCATGTCGGTCTGCAGAAACCCACCCTCAGACAGTGCAACGCGGAATCCCGTCTCTGTCCGCAGTACCTCGGTGAGCGCCGTTCTGAGACGCAGATCCACGCCATGACTCCGGATTTCCTGATGCAGGGCAGATGCCATTTCAGGATCAACCGGAGCCATAACCTGTTCCCCCATCTCCAGCAGGGTCACACTGATCCCCCGTTCGCTCAGAGCCTCCATCACTTCAAGTCCGATAAATCCCCCCCCGACAAGCGTGGTGTGAGCTACGTGATGTTGCTCAATCCACCCCAGGATAGCATCCATGTCAGTAAGATTTCGCAGCGTAAAGACACCCTCTTCCTGTAGCCCGGGCAAAGGAGGGACAACCGGAGCGGCGCCGGTACTGAGGAGCAGACGATCCCATTCTTCGCTATAGACCTCCCCTGAGGTCAGATTTTTAACCGTCACCGTTTTATTAACCGGATCCACTGACGTCACTTCATGACAGATACGGACGTCTATGTTAAAGCGGGATTTAAAATCCTCCGGGGTTTTCAGAATCAGTGACTGCCTTAAAGGAATTTTTCCGCCTATATGATAAGGTAATCCACAGTTGGCGAAAGAGACATCGCTTCCCCGTTCAAACACAACAATACTGACATCCTCTGATAACCGACGAGCTCTGGCTGCAGCGGATGCCCCGCCGGCAACACCACCAACAATCACTATTTTCATTACATCCTCTCTGTTCACCCGGGGCAAAAATGCCTGCCAGATATAATCGTTTCCCCGGGCCGGCAGGACGCTGCAGACCTGACGAACACGATGGCAAAATTACGATACCGTCAGTATACTAAATTATATTATATAAAAACACATAGTATGAGAAATCAGCAATGCTCATGAATGAAGACACAAAACGTCAGACAGATATGAAGAATGCGGCCCTGAGGGCAGCAGATGTCTTACGGGGACTGGCCAACAGCGACCGGTTGCTGTTGATGTGTCAGTTAAGCCTGGGGGAAGCGAATGTGGCCGGGCTGGAAGCGGCGGTCGGTATCACTCAGCCGACCCTGTCCCAGCAGCTGGGTGTAATGCGCCGCCTGAAGCTGGTCGAGACCCGACGGGCAGGTAAAATGGTATATTACCGTATTGAGGATAACCGTATCATGACGTTGTTAAATACCTTATATGATCTCTACTGCCCGCAGGCAGGCACCGGTAAAGGAAGCCATAACAACGAATAATATGATCCTGCTTTCCCCGTAAACCGTTTTATCCATGCATCATTAACCCTGTTCAGGCTGTGAAATGCCAGACCGGAACCTGCGATACCTTAACGGGAAAACAACAGTGGTCCGGATATACCAGCCGATGATGCCCGTCACGGACTGTATTTCTCGTTCACGCATTCACTGATTAACCCACTGATTCAATGGTGTTTAATACTGTGACGGTCAGAAAAAACAGCCACAGGAACACGGATGATTCTGCACTGTCAGTAATAGCCTGTGGCTGACAAACCGTTTTTTCTGCTGCCACGGGGTGACATTATTCAAGCAGGCTACGCAACATCCAGGCAGTTTTCTCATGTAACTGGATACGTTGTGTAAGCAGATCTGCTGTGGCTTCATCATTCGCATTATTAACGAGCGGGAACAGGGAGCGTGCAGTTTTAACCACGGTCTCCTGGCCCTGGACAAGATTTTCAATCATGTTTTTTGCTGCCGGAATATCCTTATCTTCATTAACCGCTGTTAAACGTGAAAATTCATGATATGTGCCGGGCGCGAAGCATCCGAGCGAGCGTATACGTTCAGCGATATCATCAACGGCAGTGGCCAGCTCATTGTATTGATTTTCAAACATTAAATGTAAGCTGTTAAACATGGGGCCAGTTACATTCCAGTGATAGTAATGTGTTTTTATATACAGGGTATAGGTGTCAGCAAGAAGCCGGGACAGGCCGTCTGCAATCTCCACCCGGGATGATTCAGCAATACCAATATCAATGATTTGTTTACTCATAACTACCTCTTACACGGTTTCAGTGGAATATACGATATGCGATTATTCTTTCCGGTCTGAGCAAAACACGCCTCAAATTTTTATAATAACCAGGTACACCTGTCGTCTGTCACACTAGCGATGCGCCAGAGCAATATCCTGCGACGGAACAATGAATTTCGCCGTGGCACGTGCCACTGTCTGCTGTCCTTTTGTCAGCCATGCTTCAAGCAGGTAAATCCCCCTGCGTTGCCCAAGCAGTCTGGCACATACCATCAGTTTGTCTCCGGTACAAACGGGTGAAATGAATCTTACCGTCAGTTCAGCCGTCAGGGCTTGCACACCCTGCATGAACAAACAATGAGTCATTGCTGCATCCAGCAGGGTACTCGTCATTCCGCCATGTAAAAGACCCGTATACCCCTGATGCCTGTGATTGGCCGTGTAGTCCGCACATACAGAGCCATCCGGGTGCTCTGAAAACATTAAGTTCACCGTATCAGGGTTGTTGTCGCGGGAACTACAGACCATACAACAGGTATGGGCCTTTCTGGCATCAAGATAACAATTCATCTGTTTCTGCTCAGCGTCCGGTTGTACTGACGGGAGGCATCCGGAATTCAGTCAGCTGAGGGGCTCCCCCGGCATCATTACTGCCTCTTCCACACATTCCGGCTCCTGGTTTATACACAATACGGGTCTGATAAAAATCACCGCCCGTGATGAAATAAACTCATGAATGGCAACAGCGCCCGTTTCCGTGATGATGCTGACGCCCACCCTGGCACGCATTTTCTGCTGTGTTCCCGTCAGAGTGACAGCATTTTTTCCCTTTCGCCTCATGATGAAAGGACTGGCGTCCCTGCTCCGGCTTATTCAGTTCAGTCAGAACACGGGTATCCGGATCACACAGTTCAGTGAACAAACGACGACCACAGTCAGTCTGGTACACCGCGATCTGATGCCCCAGTAATTTACCCAGCATCCGTTCCCCGATGTTACGGACCACAACGCGGCTGACTTGCTGTTGAACCAGCAGGTCAACCAGCTTCCGTTTACCTGAACAATCTGCGCCCAGCGCGGGATTTTCTGTCCGGCTGAGCTCCACACCGCGCTCATCCACCAGGACAAGGTGACTCGCTTTGGTAAAATGATTTGCTACCCGGTCGTCATTCACTGGAATGGCTGTGATCATCTTGTGTAACTCCTTCCCTTTCAGAGTGCATTATTAAGGCCTTGCCCTGAGTGAGACAGTCCACAACCTTAAAACGGGCTGCTTTCAGGACATTGGCCAGTGTCTGCCTTGAAACCCCCATTGCAACAGCCGCTTCCTGCTGTTGCATGCCCAGTAAATCGACCAGCCGTAACGCTTCAAACTCATCTTCTTTTAAATGAACATGTTCAAGCTGGCTCATCGGTCGCGCATTGGGCTTAAAACAGGTATCCGCAGGGCGGCCACAGATGTTACGGGGAATTCTGGGTCTTGGCATGAAGGCTCCTTATTGGCATATGCTATATATACACTCATAAACTGGCATATGCAATATACTCTGCTCACCGGTGGAGAATTTTTTGCTTTACCCTGGAGTCTGTAAGTGGGCAGCAGGTCATGAGAGATGAAGAGAAAGAAAACAGATACTGTATGAGACTCAATTTAAAGTGCTGCCATAAGGGGGACGTCTCAGAAAACGGAATCTATGGTCACTCCCGTTTTTGCAACACCGATTTTGACGACAAGTTGGCTTGCTTGAATCTATCCGGCGTCTGAATGGGATTTTATTCCCGCGCCTCGATGAGTTCCGCGCCTGATGAACCTCCAGAAAATATACGGCTTCAATGAGCCTTTCCGTTTTACAGGTTCCTCAACAGGCCGGTGGGCCGTTAGTATCATCAATATCAGTATTCGCAAAACCAGATGAATGATTGTTTAAACTGGTGTATTTCTGCCTTTATGCTTCGTAAGTTTGCTGTCGCGCCGTCAGTGCCCAGGCTATTCTGGCCAGCTTGTTTGCCAGAGCACAGGTGACGACAAAGGGCACTGTTGCAAATAGTCGGTGGTGATAAACTTATCATCCCCTTTTGCTGATGGAGCTGCACATGAACCCATTCAAAGGCCGGCATTTTCAGCGTGACATCATTCTGTGGGCCGTACGCTGGTACTGCAAATACGG
>JARKOR010000030.1 GCA_029975625.1 Nanosynbacter sp.
GATCTCTGTGGGGCTGGCGTGGCTTTTAAGCTGGTCCAGGCAATGCAAACTGAGATGGACGGGTTAGCTGAGGGCCATGAGAAATGGTTGCTTGATTTGGTGGCGCTTGGAACGGTATGCGACATCGTAACACTAGAAGATGAAAACCGGGCAAACGTCTACTGGGGGCTTGAGGTACTTAAAAAAGGACGCAGGGCGGGACTTAAGGCTCTTATGGCAGTGGCGGACGTGAAACCGGAGTTGGTAAACGCGAGAAGCCTCGGTTTTGGCTTGGGGCCACGCATGAACGCGGCTGGACGCTTGGATACGGCACGACACAGCCTGGATATGCTCATGGCGACTGATGGGTTGGATGCTCTGGAAGCAGCGGAAAAGCTGGAAGGGTTCAATCAAAAACGACGAGCGATTCAGGATGCCATTTTTGAGGAAGCGGCAGAACAGGCGGAACACCTTCTCGACGACTCCGTTCTCGTGGTCAATGCTCCTGGGTGGAATCACGGGGTGATTGGCATCGTGGCATCAAAACTAGTCGAAACATACAAGAAGCCGACGTTTATTATTGCTGAACGAGGCGACGAGGCGACCGGCTCGGCTAGAAGTTTTGGTGATTTTTCGGTGGCGGACGCGGTCAGGGCTGCGGACGATATCATCTTGCGCGGTGGCGGTCATGCTGCGGCAGCCGGTGTGACGCTTTCGGCAAAGAATATTCCAGCGTTTCGTACGCGCGTGAATGAATTTTACGCGAGCCTTCATCTTTCTGGCCAGGAACAATATTTGTTGCCAGCTGAGGATGTAGAAATCGGTGATTTTTCTGAGGTAGATATGCAATTAGTTCAAGATATCGCGAGAATGGAACCATTTGGCCGCGGCAACCCGGAGCCTGTATTGAAGGCTTCTCCTGTTACGGTCATCGCGACGCGGCGCATGGGCTCAGACGGGCAGCATGTCAGGCTTACACTCCGAGATGTAAATAGTCTCACTATGCAAATGGTAGCATTCAATGCATCTGAGGCGTTTGTTCGTGATGTTGGCGATACCGTGAGGGTTTGGTTCCAGCCGATGCTCAATGAATGGAACGGCTCGCGGTCAGTCGAGGGACGACTGCTGTATCTGGAAAAAATATAGTCTGGATCTCAAAACCCTCCCCTCGGGTCCTGCCGCTCGGTCCGCCCCTAAAAATTTTTCTACTGAAAGTGAAAAATTTTCGAGCGCTGCCCCGCCTCACGTCACCCGCGGAATGGAGGGTTTTGAGATTCACAGCTAAGCCGGCCGGCTCCATCGTTCTTGGAGGGCCTGGGTGGACCTTCGACGTAAACTGCGTCGTAAAGCGAGTCCAGCCTTCTCGGATTATGCTGATCGACTCATTGCTGAGCCTTTTTCTATGAAAAGAGACAATCTTCAGGGCGCGCTGCATCGGCGCCAAATTAGCCATGATATGGTCGCTTTTATATGTAGCCCCAAACAATAATATTTCTTGTCTTTATATTGTTTGGATTAGGTGCTTGGACTAAAAACAAAAAGCCAACATGCTCGCGGATATTTTATTTTTGATAGTCAATTGTGTTTCGTTTTTAAAAATAGGGTAAATTTCAGTCCAACGTATGTTACTTGCTTTTTACGCGTCTCATTGCGCTATATTGATTACCGCGGAAAAACGTGGCGTGTATTTTGAAGGCAAAAAACATGCCAAATATAAACTAACAAGGATTTTTATTTTTTTGAGCGCGATTAAAATTACCCGGAAAAGCTGCCGTAAATCCGTGGTATTTTGTTTGTAGGAATCGCCCATGAAACCGCGATGAGAGCATGAGCCATTAGTGGGCGGGGAGGCGGGGTTTTCTTTGTTTGACGATAAAAAGAGGGGAAGGGTGAAAAAAGTATGTAAATTTAACAACGACGTAATAAACACAATACGTAAACGTTAACAGAGGTATCAGACGGGTTATATATACAACATTGTATATATAACAACGCATATTCGCCTCATAATGATTGACAAAACCATAAGCATCTGCTAGTATTGGAATATGCTTTTACAAACATAAAAAGCAAAAAATACATTAACAAACAAAGCTCAATTAGCCCCACGAGGTTGATAGACAAACGGCTACAGCATGATGCTGGAACAACACATACATTTTGCTCCTCCATGGTGTCGCCGAAGATCTACCAGCCGCATTATGTGGCAGGTATTGAGCGCGGTTTTTAGTACCGCACGCCCAGCTAATCCTTATGACCCGAATGGTGATAATGAGACTACTGGGCGTGACAGGGAACAAACCAAGGACTATGCTCCTCACGTAGGAGCGGTCAGTTGCCTTAAGCGGCAATGAACCATTTACTAAGCACCCACGCCCAATAGTTATTTATAAAGCGGCGGATCGGTTGTGCTTATCGGTTCACTATGTTGCCGCTTGGGCTTTCTTGAATATTGAGGTGATAGTGTGTAATTATAGTAACGTATGAAGATAAGAATAGCGGTCGGTATCGGCAGTATTTCCCTCATAATAGCAGGGCTAATGCTCACCATGACGCGACCTGGAGAAGTCGGTCCTTTCGGGGTACTGGCTTTTTTTGTTTTGCTATACCTATCGGCCGGAAGTATTATCTATATGTTACTAACAGGGATTATATATGTGCTTATGAGAGTGTTGCCTCCGGGTTCGTTGCGGTTATGGCTGGAAAATGTGTCGCATACGAAAGTGTATTACTATACGACCGTGTTGGCTTTAGCGCCCGTTGTACTCCTTGGTATGGCGTCCGTAGGGAGTATTGGCGGGCTGGATATTGTGCTGGTGGTATTGTTTGAAATTTTGGCTTGTTTTTATATTTCACGGCGTTTCTAACCGTAGGCATTTTTGAGCGGCCGTGGTATAATTACTGATATGAATCCTGAACTTCCGCAGGTGCGTCCAAACCCAGAGGCGATGCCTCAGATTCCCGGTAGTGTGGAGTATTTTCCTGATGGGACGGTGCGCTCGCCGGAAGTTTTGCCGACACCTGAGCGTCAACCCGCACCGGTTGAAGGACAGGCGGGACCGGCTCAAGCAATTCCTCCCGTGGTGCCTGTGGCTCAGCCTGGCGCAGTTCCTGCGCCGCCGACTCAATCGGCTACCCTGCTAAGTACTACTCCCGCCACTGCGGCGGACGACGATTTAATTGAAAAAGAATGGGTGGATAAGGCGAAAAAGATTATTGCCGTAACGAAAGGAAGGCCCTACGAGCAGGCCAAGGCGATCGCGTTGTTGCAGGCAGATTATCTTAAGAAGCGCCACAACAGAGAGCTAGGTGGAGGGGCGTAGCGACTGATGGGTGTGATAATTATCGCATTTATTATCCTGGTTATTATTGGCGCAGGCGTGGTGGTGGCGTGGCTTCAGTATCAAAAACTACTACGCGAAGCTAAGAATTATGAACGGAGCTTGAAGATGGTGCCGCTGCTCATCCATTTACCGCCAACGAGCGAGGATATTGAAGGGAATAGTCGAGACAAACGGGATTTGGTGGATGAGGAGATTTCTCAAGCGCAAGTGATGTACAATATCATTTCAAGTACGGCGACAAAAGGTTTCAAGAGTCGTATTTATGGACAGCGCCATATCTCATTTGAAATCATTGCGGACGAGGGATTGGTTCGTTATTATGTGATGGTTCCGACGGTTTTGGTGGAGGTAATTCGCCAGGCGGTTGCCTCGGCGTATCCTTCTGCGCGGCTGGAGGAGGTAAAAGAAACGAATATCTTTAGTCAGGACGGGCAGCTGAGCGGAACGATTGGCGGGGAGTTTTCGCTTAAGAAATCGTATATATATCCAATTGCGACCTATGAAGAGTCAAAAAATGACGCCTCGCGAGCACTACTAAACGCACTGTCGTCGGCGTCTAAGGAAGACGGCATTGGCTTGCAGTTCCTTATTCGACCAGCGAAATCCGGGTGGTCGCAAAAATCTGAAGCGTACACAAAGAGCATGCGCGAAGATAAGAACAAGAAAAAGGGTGCGTTTGGTAGCTCATCGCTTCCGGCAGATTTACTGGAGGCATTATGGAAGCCGCCGGCATCGGCGGACAGTGCGGAAAATAAGTCTGATACGAAGCAGTTGTCGCCATTGGAACAGGCGGAGGTTGAAGCGATTGAGGCAAAGACAAAGTATCCGGCTTATGAAGTGCTGATTCGAGTAGTCGTTTCTTCGAGCACGGCGGCTAAATCGCAGGCGCTTTTAAGCAATATTGTATCGGCCTTCTCCTTATTTGATTCACAACGCAACAATGGTTTTAAGTTTGCTATGGCGCGAAGCATTGAAGATATGGTGACGGCATATATCATGCGATTCTTTCCACAAGAAACAGACAACACGATTCTCAACAGCGTTGAAATGTCGACGCTGTTTCACCTGCCAAGTAGCAGCACGATTCCAACGGCTCAGGTGAAACGACAAATGTCGAAGCAGGTTGATGGACCAACGGACACCGTAGAAGAAGGTGTGTTGATTGGCTATAATGAATTCCGCGGCGTAAAGAAGCCAATTCGGATTGGTACGAAGGATCGCCGTCGTCATGTATATATTATTGGTCAGACGGGTGTTGGTAAATCGGTCCTGCAGGAGAATATGGCTTATCAGGATATGATGGATGGTCGTGGATTCGCATTTATTGATCCGCATGGAGATCTTGTTGAGTCGCTCCTTGGTAAGGTTCCAAAAGAACGAGTCGAGGATATTATTTACTTCAACCCTGGCGATATGTCAAACCCAATCGGGCTCAATATGTTTGAGTACGACACGCCGGACCAAAAAGATTTTCTCATCCAGGAAGCGATAAATATGCTCTATAGTTTGTATGACCCGGGGCATACAGGTATCGTGGGTCCGCGTATGGAGCATATATTTCGTAACTGTGCGCTGCTCCTCATGTCGGATCCGCAGGGTGGGACGTTTATCGATGTGCCAAAGTGCTTAATCGATCCGGAGTTTGTAAAGTCAAAACTGAAGTATGTGACCGACCAACAAGTGCTTGATTTTTGGACAAAGGAATTTCCAGCTTCCCAGCGCTCGAACGAGGCGGGGGAAGTGATTTCATGGGTTGTTTCGAAGTTTGGTCCGTTTATCTCTAATGATGCAATGCGTAACATCATCGGGCAAACGAAATCCGGCTTTAATTTGCGTGAAATCATGGATAATCGCAAGATTCTGCTCGTTAACCTTTCAAAAGGTAAAATGGGCGAGCTAAACTCAAAATTGCTTGGTATTATTTTTGTGATGAAATTTCAAGCGGCTGCGATGTCGCGGGCAAATCTTGAAGAAGATCAGCGCGTTGATTTCTCGCTCTATGTCGACGAGTTTCAGAACTTTGCGACGGATAGCTTTGAGTCAATTATGTCCGAGGCGAGGAAGTACCGCCTGAG
The DNA here is from genome assembly GCA_029975625.1 of Nanosynbacter sp. Taxonomy (GTDB): domain Bacteria; phylum Patescibacteriota; class Saccharimonadia; order Saccharimonadales; family Saccharimonadaceae; genus Nanosynbacter. Next base: position 5,399 of record JARKOR010000030.1, read on the forward strand.
TCTTATTATGGGAAACCAGTTTATGACTCAGTTAACCGATAAAATCCGCGAAGCGATTATTGGTAACGTCGGGACGGTAATTTCTGGGCGTATCGGTGTGACAGATGCGGAATTGATGGTGAAAAAGTTCCAGCCAGTGTTTGATATCGATGATTTGACGAAATTACCGAACTTCCAGTCGATCACGTCGGTAATGATTAATAATGTGCCATCGGCGCCCTTTAGTATGAACTGGGTGCCGTCGATGGGTGTTATGAATAAACAATTGCGAGACGCGCTCGTTAAGCTGTCGTCGGCGAAATACGGCCGTCCGCGCGCTGAAGTTGAGCGGGAAATATTCACTCGGTTAGGACGGAAACAGCAGATAGCTCCCGCGTCGGGTGGTAGTGTGCCGGCTTCCACTGGACAGAAGGCGAAAGGCTCCTTCCTTGATGAATGGTTAGCCAAGCGACAACAGCTGAATGGCGGTGGCGCGCAGCCTGCCAAGACGCCAACATCAGGTCCTATTATGCCTACCGGTCCAGCGCCACGAACTTCTCCTTTGCCGCCCTCTAACGCTGCGATGCCGTCTAATCCTGTCGTAGCGACACCTGCACCAGTGCAAACGGCACCGGAGCCAATGTCGGTGCAGCCTCCGCTAGAAAGCCCGCAAATAGAAGATCCAACAGTAGTTGCCACGCCCCAGGTGGAGCAACCGAGGGATAGCTTGAATCTTCGAGGCGACATCTCTCCGGATGAAGAGATACAAATTAATATACGTTAATTAGCGAGATCGGCTGTTAGCAAACCCGACTCGGGCAAACTCTATAATTGCACCAATTATCCAGCCAAGAACAAATGTCGCGATTGCCTCGGTCCCCGAGAGGGTGTAACTATAGAATTTAGCGACGAAATAGATTATCGAACAGAGAATAACTGTGCTAAGTGCACCTGCAAAGATAAGGTTTGGTCGTGCAATGGTGTTGGCGGTAATATTGCTTACAGTGTCAACTGCGGGATTATGAATAACTTTGCTAAAGGCACGATTAGCCGGTTTCATAGTCTTTTGAATATGAGTCATAGTTTGCTTGAAGCTTGCATCCAGCTCGCGCTTGGTTGGTTTGTTGCGATGCGGTTTTTCATTAGTCTTCGTCTCTGTTTGTTCAGTCGTCTGTTCTTGTTCCGCCGAACTCGCCAGCTCAAGAGCCTCGTGGCGGGCGTTCTGCTCGAGATGTTCCTTGTTTGTTTCTGGCGTTGCCTCTTTTTCGAGTTTCGTCTGGAGGGCCTCTCGTTGGGCGTCCCCAGCCTGTTTGAGGATATCGGCATTACTTGTTTCTTGGTTGGTGGTGAGCTTTTCAGACATCGTATTCTCCTTTTATAATGTACCTGCGGTCATTTCACGGCGAATGAGGCGTACTTCTTGATTAAGTTGACGAGAGCGGAAATAGAGGAATGTCACGATAGCAAGGACGATGCCGCCTACGAGTAGGTTTGCGGTTGGACCAGTGCGTGGTAATTCAGCTACGACAACTTGCTCAATAACTTTTGGCGCAGGGCAGTCAACTTGAACTTCTATAGTGGTGCCAAACGTATTAACCATACGACAATCATATGACGTCGGATCGCTTGAACCTTGTGGACGAGGTGATATGGTGCTTGCGAGCTGAACGACGTAGGTGCGCTCTTGTTGTTCGCCCGGCGCAAGAGTTATTGTGCCCCACGATAAGTCTTTAGTCTGCTCGTTTAGTGTACCTCCTCCACGATCATAGAGGTTGGCATACTCGAGTACATCTTTAATATTATCCGACATGTCGCTATATTCCGCAGTATCCGTACCCTCGTTTTTAATTGTGATAGTATATTCGATACGGTCGCTTGCACGCGCAGATTCGCGTGTTGCGTCTTGGTTGAGAGTTAGGTTTTTGGCGGTTTTACTGCGAACGATTTTTGCCGCACATTGTTCGTCTTTAACCCAAAGCGTCGCATCGCCTGGGCATGGCTGGCATTCCGGATCGTTGATAGGTAGGGCGGAGTTCAGAGGACAGCGGGCGATAGGTTCAACAGTGAAGCTACTTTGACAAGCTTGGGCGGTTTTGTCACCCAGACTAGTACCAACAATGACCTCTACGGTATAAGCGCCGTCTTTTTCAAGAGTATACTTTAGGGAGTCAGTGGTAGCGACGGACGTGACGACCTTCCTTAAAACTTCTTTGCCGTCTTTGTCTTTGATAATATACGTATATGATTTGATTGACGCGCCATTCGCCGTGTTGGCGGAAGCTTTGAGCTCAACTTCTGTACGGCTTATTTTGGTAACCGTTAGACTACTACACGTGGCAACTGGCGTGGGTTTGGGTTGGCAATCGGCTGGATTTTTGGAGTATTTCCGCGAATCAAAGTCCCGTTCGTCGATTGTTACCATCTTTTGCTCGCCAATATCACACACTTCGATAGGCTTCTCTTCACAATCTGTACGATCTTTTGAGTATTTCGATGAGTTGAACTCACTTTCTCGAATAGTCACAATCTGTCGCGATTTGAGATCGCATACTTTTATTTGTTTATCTTTCTTGGGTCGTGTTTTCATGGATATATTAGCGCAGGCCTTGCTTATGACGAATTGCTCGCCGCTTGAAGTCGTGCCAATAAACGAAGGGTAGTATGACCCGCCACCATACCTATTGCTTCCGGTGTCAAATGCGGCAAGACTTACTATATATATAGTTTGACTGCCAACATTCATCTCCGTCTCATTCCATTGTGAACCGCCTCTAGAGATACGGCCCCAGGATAGCCATCCATTGTCTTCGCCGTTGGTACGAGTGTTAATCTCACCCTCCCGGACATTGGCAAGATTTTCTCTCGTGACGCCTATATGCTCGAGTAAGTCGCGATACCCTTGAGTGTTATTGTCCCATGCGGACATAAGTTGAGACTTAGTATGAACACCACCATAAATAAGATCTGAAGAGCTGGCGGCATTTGTTGATTCCGGCGGGGAAAATACAGCAAATGACTGGATAACCAAAGCTATCGCAGTCAAAATAAGTCCAATACGTCTCGTCGTTTCCTCTTTCTTTAGTCGTGTCGCATAAAAGCCTAATTCGCTCATGAGCGATGGGCTAAAAGGTAGATTTGAAACGATTTTTTTGAACATTTTAGAACCTTGTATAATTTTGTTTTATATTACTGTAGTGGTAATGAGCTCATAATAGCATAAGAAATATGTTCATGTAAAGCCCTTGAGTGAACAATTTTTTTGCGGTATAATGGAAGAGTTGTAAATAGCTGAAATTCTAATGAGTGAGGGAAATATGACCAAACAAACAGCATCGCAGGCCTATGATGGCTCGCAAATCCAGGTCTTAGAGGGCCTAGAGCCGGTACGTAAGCGACCGGGCATGTATATAGGTAGTACCGGATATGACGGGCTGCATCACCTTATTAAGGAAATCGCCGATAACTCAATCGATGAGGCGATTGCGGGGTTTGCTACGAAAGTAGAAATTGTCCTCCAGGCCGATGGAGGAGTGCAGGTTACCGACGATGGACGCGGTATTCCCGTGGATAAAAATGCCAAAACAGGTCTCAGCACGCTAGAGACGGTCCTAACAGTTCTTCATGCCGGCGGTAAGTTTGGCGACGGTGGATATAAGGTGTCGTCGGGTTTGCACGGTGTCGGCTCAAGCGTTGTTAACGCTTTATCGACAAAGATGATTGCCGAGGTGGTGCGTGAGGGCCAATTGTACCACATGGAATTCGAACAGGGAAAAACTACGATGCCGTTGAAGAAGTTAGGCAAAACGGATCGTCCGACAGGCACACGTATTACATTCTATCCCGACCCGACAATCTTTAAGGAGACGGTTGAATTTGACTATAAGTGGGCGGTTAGTTATCTTCGTCATCAGGCATATCTCACAAAGGGGGTCTATACCTCGGTCATTGATGAGCGGACTGGTGAACAATGTGCCTTCTATTTTGAAGGCGGTATTAAAAGTTACGTGCAGCGGCTTAATATCGGTAAAGACGTGTTGTCTGACGATGTGTTCTACGTCGAGCGTGAAGTTGAAGATTCAATTATCGAGGTCGCGGTTCAGTATAATGATACCTTTATTGAGACGGTCAGGCCATTCGCTAATAATGTTCTTACACCTGACGGCGGTACGCACCTTGTTGGTTTTCGTGCGGCTATGACACGCGTTATTAACGACTACGCGCGTAAAAATGGTTTACTCAAAGAAAAAGAGGATAATCTGAGCGGCGACGATATCCGCGAAGGGTTGACCGCTGCGATTTTGGTAAAGATTCCGGATCCGCAATTTGAGGGTCAGACTAAAAACAAACTTGGAAATCCGGAAGTAAGGCGCTACGTTGAACAGGTGATGAACGAGTACTTCGCGTATTACCTTGAGGAAAATCCAGCTGTAGCCAAGAAAATTGTTGGTAAAGCGACTTTGGCCGCTCGTGCGCGAAAAGCCGCTCGAGCAGCTCGTGAGAACGTGATTCGTAAGGGCGCGCTTGATGGACTAAATCTGCCTGGTAAGTTGTCTGATTGCTCCAGTAAAGACCCGACCGAATCAGAGCTGTATATCGTTGAGGGAGACTCGGCTGGCGGTTCGGCAAAGTCTGGCCGCGACAGCCGTACACAGGCAATCCTGCCTTTGCGCGGTAAAGTGCTTAACGTCGAGCGTGCGCGGTTAGACCGCATGCTCGGTAATAACGAAATCGTAAGTCTTATCAAAGGTATGGGTGTTGGCATTGGCGATCAGTTTGATATCTCGGGACTTCGATATCACCGTATCATTATTATGACCGATGCCGACGTCGACGGTAGCCACATCGCAACGCTTCTCATGACATTCTTCTTCCGTTATATGCGAGAAGTTGTCGATGGCGGGCATATTTATCTTGCGAAACCGCCGTTATATCTCCTGAAAGCGGCAGGTAATAAGCGCTGGTATGCCTATAGCGACGAAGAGAAAGACGCGAAAATACAGGAGCTAATCGAGGAGCGCCGCGCGCGCGGTACGGTCATTAATCCCGAAGAAGCATTTACTAAACAGGCCGGACTGAACGATATTCAGCGCTACAAGGGTCTGGGAGAGATGGATGCTGATCAGTTATGGGACACGACGATGAACCCTGAAAACCGAGTGTTAGTGCAAGTGAAGGTTGAGGATGCGGAGCGAGCCGATGCGATTTTCACGAAACTGATGGGCGATGAGGTGCTGCTTCGTAAGAACTTTATTCAGAGTCGCGCAAAAGACGTTAATCTTGAGGAGTTGGATATTTAGCCATGGATGATGATAAAAATACGCCTATTGAAGGTGAAATAATTATGCCGGAACAAACACATTCAAAAACATTAGAGAATCGTACTGTTGAAGACGTGATGGAAGATAGCTTCCTTCGCTATTCAATGAGTGTGATTATTGATCGCGCCCTGCCTGATGTGCGCGACGGTATGAAGCCCGTGCATCGCCGTATTTTGTATACGATGGGCGAGCAAGGCCTGCGTCCGGGCGGTAAGTTTGCAAAGTCTGCTCGTATTGCAGGCGAAGTGATGGGTAAATATCACCCTCATGGCGACTCGTCTATCTATGACTCAATGGTCCGTTTGGCCCAAGACTGGGTTATGCGTTACAAATTGGTTGATGGACAGGGTAACTTTGGTTCGATGGACGGCGATCCGGCCGCTGCAAGCCGCTACACGGAGGCTCGCCTTGGACGAGCGGGCAATGAACTATTAGTTGACCTCGATAAAGATACGGTTGATTTTCGCGATAACTACGACGGGTCAGAGCAAGAACCGTCAGTTCTCCCTGCGAGACTGCCAAATCTTCTTCTCAATGGGCAGGTCGGTATCGCAGTCGGTATGGCCACCAATATTCCGCCGCATAACCTTGGTGAATTGGTTGATGCAACGATTGAGTTAATCGACAATCCCGAGGCCACAATTGATGATCTGTTGAAATATGTTAAGGGTCCGGATTTTCCAACTGGTGCGGTTGTCTATGGCGGAGCGCCGATGCGTCAGGCATATCAGACTGGGCGGGGGAGTGTTACGATTCGCGCCGTTGCGAATATTGAAGAGACAAAGCGGGGGCGTCACCATATCGTAGTGACGGAAATGCCATACGCAGTCAACAAGGCAACTCTCATTGAGAAAATAGCGGAACTAGTAAAAGATAAGAAAATCGTAGCAATCAGTGATCTTCGAGACGAGTCGGCTCGCGGTAAAGTTCGCGTAGTAATTGAGCTAAAAAAGGATGCATACCCAAAGAAAGTCCTGAATCAGCTCTATAAGCTCACGGCACTTCAGACGACATTTCACTATAACATGCTCGCGCTGATTGACGGCATCCAGCCTCGTATCTTAGGCCTTGGAGAGATTCTTCATGAGTTTATTAAGCACCGGCAAGTGGTCGTGCGCCGTCGAACTGAGTTTGAGCTGCGGACCGCGAAGGCACGAGCACATATCTTGGAGGGATATAAAATAGCGCTTGACCACATTGATGAAGTGATTAAGCTGATTCGCGCAAGCAAGACGACCGATATTGCTCAGGCTGGGTTAATGGAGCGCTTTGGCCTCAGCGAGATTCAAGCAAAAGCTATTTTAGCTATGCAGCTACGTCGATTGACAGGGTTGGAGCGCGAGGCGATTGAGAATGAGCTCAAAGAACTTCTCGCATTAATCGCAAAACTCGAGGCAATTTTGGCTGATGAGAAGGAAATTCTGCGTATCATCAAAGAAGAATTGCTTGAGATGAAGGAAAAATATGACGATCCTCGACGCAGTCAGATTATCAACCACGAGCTTGGCAAGTTCTCGGACGAAGAGCTTATACCGGAGGAAGAATCAGTCATTCTGCTAACAAATGAAAACTACATTAAGCGCACGCTTTTGAGTGATTATCGCAAGCAAAATCGTGGCGGCAAGGGCAAACGCGGCATGACAACGAAGGACGAGGATATTATCGACCAGGTAGTGTCGGCAAGCACGCATGACTATTTGTTGTTCTTTACAAATAGGGGACGTATCTTCCGTTTGAAGGCATATGAAGTGCCGGCGGCTAGTTTGAGCGCCAAAGGTGTTGCGGCGGTGAACCTATTGCAACTTCAGCCAGAAGAGAAAATCACAGCGATTATACGGCATGCTAAGGACGCGGATGAGAGCGGCTTCCTGTTTATGGCGACGGTGAAGGGGACGGTCAAAAAGACGCCGTTCAAGGACTATGCCAATATTCGCACGAACGGCCTCATCGCGATTAAACTTGATGAAGGTGATGAACTACGTTGGATTCAGAAAACGAGCGGCGAGCACGATATTATCATCTCGACGTCCGCCGGGCAGGCAATCCGCTTCAACGAAAAAGATGCGCGCCCAATGGGCCGAGCGGCTCGTGGTGTGCGTGGCGTGCGTCTCCGTCCAAACGATTCAGTTGTCGGTATGGATATTGTGACTCACGACGAACAGACGTTGCTCGTCATTAGCGAGAAGGGCTTTGGTAAGCGTACCAAGGTAGTTAATTTCGCTAGCCACAAACGAGGTGGTGTGGGCATCAAAGCGGCAGTGGTGACGGCAAAGACGGGTCCGATTATCTCAGTGCAAACTATTGAGCCAAACATGAAAGAGGCATTGCTTGTTTCGAAGAACGGCCAGACAATTCGTCTCAGTCTTGATGATATTAAACTACTTGGAAGAATGACCCAGGGCGTAACAATTATGCGTCTCGGCGGTGGCGATACCGTTTCATCAATTAGCCTCATGGAAGAGGCGGAGAAAAACACGGAGGAATAGTACAGTGAAATATATCATTGCGGTAGTTATTGCCTGGGTGGTTGCGCAATGTTTGAAGCATGTAGCACGGCTTATTGGGCGTAATCGACGTATATTCAATGGCACGACGCAACATGGATTATTTCTCTCGGGCGGTATGCCGAGTGCACACGCCGCATCAGTGACCGCGCTAACGGTGATGATTGGGTTAGTCGATGGCATAGACGGCGGTCTCTTTGCGCTATCTCTCTTGTTCTCTTGCGTAGTTATGTATGATGCGGTGATGGTTCGTCTTTCATCTGGCCAGCAAGGGGAGCTTCTAAATCAGCTCGTGAAAGAGCTACATAGCAAGCTTGGGTTGGTGCGGGTGGCACATGGTCATACCGTGGTTGAGGTGCTTGCCGGGGCGCTATTGGGTGTGGTTGTAGCATTTGTTGTATTTTTAACAACAACATAATAGTAATAATCTATTGACCTGGCCGTCATAGTGCGGTATGATGGTCTTTAGTCTGGTCGTGAGGTATGCGAGCCTAAAGCGACAATTACAGCGGTAATTATGTGGAGCGGGCATGTGTGCGTGACCAGTCTAAATGATCTTTAACAATTTGATTGTGCAAATCATCGTCAGTTTATATATGTATTAGAGCCTTTTCATACTTTTTGATAAAAGTGTATTTTAACGGAGAGTTTGATCCTGGCTCAGGATGAATGCTGGCGGCGTGCCTAACACATGCAAGTCGAGCGGTAAGGCCCTTCGGGGTACACGAGCGGCGGACGGCTGAGTAACGCGTGGGAATTTGCCCCAAAGTGAGGAATAACTGCCCGAAAGGGTAGCTAATGCCGCATATGGTCTTCGGATTAAAGGATTTATCCGCTTTGGGAGGAGCCCGCGTTGGATTAGGTTGTTGGTGAGGTAATGGCTCACCAAGCCGACGATCCATAACTGGTCTGAGAGGATGATCAGTCAGACTGGAACTGAGACACGGTCCAGACTCCTACGGGAGGCAGCAGTGAGGAATCTTCCACAATGGGCGAAAGCCTGATGGAGCAACGCCGCGTGAAGGATGAAGGTCTTCGGATTGTAAACTTCTTTTATGAGTGAAGAATATGACGGTAACTCATGAATAAGCACCGGCTAACTACGTGCCAGCAGCCGCGGTCATACGTAGGGTGCAAGCATTATCCGGAGTGACTGGGCGTAAAGAGTTGCGTAGGCGGTTATGTAAGCGAATAGTGAAACCTGGTGGCTCAACCACACAGACTATTATTCGAACTGCATAACTCGAGAATGGTAGAGGTAACTGGAATTTCTTGTGTAGGAGTGAAATCCGTAGATATAAGAAGGAACACCAATGGCGTAGGCAGGTTACTGGGCCATTTCTGACGCTAAGGCACGAAAGCGTGGGGAGCGAACCGGATTAGATACCCGGGTAGTCCACGCCGTAAACGATGGATACTAGCTGTTGGAGGTATCGACCCCTTCAGTAGCGAAGCTAACGCGTTAAGTATCCCGCCTGTGGAGTACGGCCGCAAGGCTAAAACATAAAGGAATTGACGGGGACCCGCACAAGCGGTGGATCATGTTCTTTAATTCGATGCTAAACGAAGAACCTTACCAGGACTTGACATCCTTGGAAGCACTACGAAAGTAGCGTGTGCCTTTTGGAACCAAGTGACAGGTGTTGCATGGCCGTCGTCAGCTCGTGTCGTGAGATGTTTGGTTAAGTCCATCAACGAGCGCAACCCTTATGGTCTGTTGTATTTTTCAGGCCAGACTGCCCCGGTAACGGGGAGGAAGGAGGGGATGATGTCAGGTCAGTATTACCCTTACGTCCTGGGCTAGAAACGTGATACAATGGCAAGTACAATGCGCAGCGAAGCCGCGAGGTGAAGCAAATCGCATCAAAGCTTGTCCCAGTTCGGATTGGAGGCTGAAACTCGCCTCCATGAAGTCGGAATCGCTAGTAATCGCAGATCAGCAAGCTGCGGTGAATACGTTCCCGGGTCTTGTACACACCGCCCGTCAAACCATGAAAGTGACCAACACCCGAAGTCCGATTCGTCGGCCTAAGGTGGGGGGCATGATTGGGGTTAAGTCGTAACAAGGTATCCGTACCGGAAGGTGCGGATGGATTACCTCCTTTCTAGGGAGAGTTATGCCAAAGGTTCGAGAAATCAACCTTTGAAGCTAGGTCGGTCTCGTAAATGTGCCGAGCTTACATATTTACAATAGTCCCTTTTGGGACGAGACGAAGTTCAACCTTGTTCTAGTACGATATAAATCAGATGGTTTGCGCAATCAAGTTGTTATATTTAAAATCACCCTCTTTTATGAGGGTGATTTTATTAATGAAAAAATTATCGTTACAGTCCGCCGCCAAACACTGATTTAAATAAAAATCCTAAAATAAATGAGTGAAGGTTTGCCATAATCGCTATGCCGACACCGCATATAATCATGCCCCACATCTTGACCTTGTCGTAACTCCCAACGCCATAGAGAAAGTTGTTAGCGATTGCTTGATGAAAGATGATAACTAGTGCGCCTCCGACAAGTACAAGCATGCCGAAGAAAAATGCGCCAATACTAAATTCATACATATTCAGCATTATACACTTGCAGATATGGTTTGCATAGGGTACAATGGGAAATGTCCTAAATAACGGACACGTACTTTTTATGTGGGGCAATAGCTCAGTTGGCTAGAGCACCTGCTTTGCAAGCAGGGGGTCCAGGGTTCGAGTCCCTGTTGCTCCACCATATGGGGTGAAGCAGGCTTATGTCTGCGACACTCCACCAAGATATATGCGGTACATTGAGGGCGATTAGCTCAAGCTGGGGAGCCTTTAGCGACAGAAATCGCACGGCGCTCCAACCAGCTACGCCAATAGCTTACTCAGAAACATAAGACTATCAAGCGGTAGATTATGGGCGATTAGCTCAGCTGGGAAGCCTTTAGCGATAGAATTCGCGCGGCGCTCTAACCAGCTACGCCAATAGCTTACTCAGAAACATAAGGCTATCATAAGGCTATCAAGTGGTAGATTATGGGCGATTAGCTCAGCTGGTTAGAGCGCGTCACTGATAATGACGAGGTCGGAGGTTCAAGTCCCTCATCGCCCACCAAGATAATGAGACAAACCAGAGGTTTTTCTCATTGCGCGGTGCGACGGAGTAATTCGTCGAGACCGGCTGCTCTTTTCCGAGCAACGATACGGGCGCTTAGCTCAGTTGGCTAGAGCATCTCGTTTACACCGAGAGGGTCGGGGGTTCGAGCCCCTCAGCGCCCACCAAGAAAAGACCATCCCATTCAGGGTGGTTTTTTCTT
>JARKOR010000048.1 GCA_029975625.1 Nanosynbacter sp.
CCGTTATTGCCGGCGTCTGAACCGCCAAGCCGGACTCGTATCGTTCCGAATTTCAGCGCTAAATCATCATGAATCACCAGCACGTCCTCAAGGGGGATATGGTAAAAATCGGTAATCTTTCGCGCGGATTGTCCGGTCAGATTATATAAAGTTGTCGGTTTTGCAAGTAATATCTTTTCGCCGCCATAGGTAGTCTCGCTCATATATGCCTGAAATTTCCTTTTTTCTTGAAAATCAGGAGCATCGATGCGCGCGCGGAGATTGTCGATTACCATGAAACCAATATTGTGACGGGTCCCAACGTACTCTGCCCCAATATTTCCTTGGGCAAAAATAAGCTTCACCGTCCTATTTTCTCCTCGGCAGTTTTTCGGCTTCTTTTGCCTGCTTATATGCCTTAGTGACGGGCTCAAGGCCGCGCTTGACGCGTTCCCTGTTGGATTTTATCTGTTTTTCGTCGCGGAAACTCAGTTTGATAGGTGTTCCGGAAAAATCACAAGCCTCGCGAATTGTACGCTCAAGATAGCGTTCGTAACTCCAGTGGACGAATTTCAAATTCGATCCATAAATGACAAACCATGGCGGCGCAACGTCGGTCTGGACAATATAACGAAGCTTTGGGTGGGAATTTTTAAGGCCAGCAGGCGGGTGCGCGGTAACCGCTTTTTGCAGCAGGTCGTTTAATTTTCGAGTCTTAATTTCTTGCCGGCGGCGTTCGTAAATGTCAATTGCGAGGTCGAATAATTTCGTGACGTTTTGCCCGGTAACCGAACTGGTAAAAATAAGTGGCGCATAAGGAGTAAATTTGAAATTATATCCGATCTTTGGCGCTAACTCGTCTCGCGTAAAAGCGTCTTTATCTTCGACAGAATCCCACTTGCTCACAACCAACACAAGGCCTTTTCCAGCTTCGTCAATGATACCCGCAAGTCTTTGATCGAGCCCAACATTGAGCTCATTGACGTCCATCAAAAGGAAGCAAATATCCGCTTCGTTAATGGCCTGCATGGTCCTGAGGACGGAAAATTTCTCGATGCCTGTCTCCTGTTTGCCTTGACGGCGAACGCCGGCGGTGTCGAGTAATTCGATCGTTTGCTTGCTGTGGCGCACCTGAACGCGGTTGACGTCGCGCGTCGTACCGGCAATATTAGCCACAATCGCTTGCTGTTTACCTGCAAGAGTGTTAAATAGGTGGCTTTTGCCAACGTTTGGACGGCCAATAAGCGCGACTCGGATGATATCGTCGTCCTCGGCGGTTTCGGTGACTGGCGGAATGTGTGAGGCGATGGTATTGAGTAGGTCCGAGACGCCAATGTTGTGCTCGGCGCTGGTGCGGATGATAGTTGAGACACCAAGGCGCTTGAATTCATCGAGGTCCAGTGCACCGCGTAAGTCGGCTTTGTTGGTTGCGAGGATGACCGGTTTTTTGCTTCTCAACGCCTTTTTGGCTATGAGGCGGTCCGCGTCCGATGGATATGCGGTTGCATCGACCATGACAATAATAACATCCGCGGCATCCGCGGCATCTTCTATTTGCTCTTGGATAGTCGCCTCAAAGTCGTCCTCGGCGGTTTTTAGTCCGGCGGTGTCAACAAGCCAAAATTCGGCTGTGTCGCCGCTTTCCGCTCGGTAGCTAACCTTCCCAACGACGTTATCGCGGGTTGTTCCCGCTTCTTTCGCGACAATGGCGGTGCGGGCGCGCGTCAAACGATTGAACATCGAACTCTTGCCGACGTTCGCCTGCCCGATGATTGCTACTGTAGGTAATTTCGTGGCCATAACTCTAGCTGATTATACCAGAGGAGAGCGGTTTTTGCGAGCATGAGCGGTATGTTGAACACATTTTTGACTCAATACGCTATATATGGTGTAGGTACGCTAGATATAGCGTACCTTTGTTGGCTATATTTCCCAGCCGTTGTTGTAAAGCCACCACGCCTCGTTGCTATTACTCGACATGCCAAGCCTTGGACATGTGGTGGCCTTGGGCGCTGGAGCGTCATCAAAGATCACTATTCCACTGCCCGCATAAGCAAAACTGTTAGCGTTTTTGCTCCAGGCGACGAGAGCGAACTGGGTGCCATTGGAGGAGCGACAATATAGAAGATTATACTTCCGCCCCGCCCCATCTACGTAACCATCTCCATAGATGCTCTTGGACACTGGTAGTTTGAGCGCCTTGAGGGCTTCGGGGGTTGCCACTGGAAGCGCATCGTTTTCAACCTTGTATAATTCAATTTGCCTCGCAATGTTGCCGAGGTCATTTTTGATGGCTGCATCATTCGCTCTGTTCGAGATGTTAGTATAAGCGGCTATCGATATCGCCGCCAATATCGCAATCACCACAATCACAATCAACAGTTCAACAATCGTAAACCCGCTCCCCATCCTTTTCATAATACCCCTGTTTTCACGTTTATGCTTATTCATTCTGCAACCAGTATAACCTGGGGGGTTAATTACAAGAGAAAATGGTTAGGAAATTACAACAAACTGGTCGGATCGAGCTCAGTTTGCCATTGTGTCTGCGGAATGTATGCAAGAAGGTCTATAAGCTCTTGACGCCGCGGGCTTTTAACAACAAGCTGCCAACGGTACGTATCGCGGACGCGCTCGTAAAACGCCGGGGTGGGGCCAAGAACTTGAACAGACGAGCCGGCATGGTTCTTGAGCGCGTAGGCAACCTTTTTCGCGTTAGAGATGGCGGCGCGTTCGGTTTTA
>JARKOR010000050.1 GCA_029975625.1 Nanosynbacter sp.
GCGATAAAAAGAGCGCCAAAGGCCAGCGGCTTCGAAGTGTCATACGATAATATTGAGCGAACACAATCACCGCCATGCCACCCAGTAGCGCCTCCACACCTAGCATTATCCACGACCGCTCGAGGATTGCGACAATGATGATTATTTGCGTCATGATGACCGTACACGATAGGCTCGCCCCGAGAAGAACACTCGTCACGGAATTCCCAAACCGAGGAAGCAGAAGCCGACGACTCGTTTCTATTTGTGACGCCCACTTTTTCTCAAAGTTGACGCCAAGGGCGGGGGTGCTCACGACCAGCTGATATTCATCCGTTTTCGTTAGCTCCGCCGCAATATGCGACTCTGGCTGCACCTCGTCTCGCCACTCGCCAAAACCGCCCAGTTCATCTATAAGTACATGGCGGTCAATCATCCAGGCGGCGGAAGAAACACCCGGAATCGTGCGTGAATTTAGCACGAGCTCCCAAAAATACCGCAATGTTGATAGCCACGAACTTGCTCGATACGTATCGTTTCGTTGAGGAATAACTGACATCATTTTCCTGTTTTCAAAAAGCATATCTTCAACCATCAGCCGAATACTCTCCCGCTCCAAGCGAGTATCGACATCCATAAATAAGATTATTTTACCGCTTGCTTCATTTGCCAACGTCTGGAGCGAAAAGTTTTTTCCAAGCCAGTCATCCGGCAGCTCATCGCCCTCGACAAACCGCACTCCCGCGTGTGCGAACGCACGAATGATATGCGACGTGTTATCACTCGAGTGGTCATCAAGCACAATTGCTTCAAGCTTTGGATAATCACTCGCCAGCACCGATTCCAGACATTCGCTCATGGCGTGCGTCTCATTGCGCGCCGGAATACACACACTAACCGACGGCAGCTGGTCTGATGACGTAATTCTCGGCGGCCTTGTGAACAAAAAAGTACGTCGAGCTTTTCGCAGCTTAACAAGCACAAAAACCAAGGCGCTGAACGCCACGACATACAGTTCGATAAACACGAGAGTAATCATCCTCTTTATCATAGCAGGATTTGCGTTTTTTGAAAAAATCCACTATACTGTATTTGACAGTCTGTGAAAGAACAGACTTTTTAATTTGGGAGAAATGATGGCAGAGAAAAAGACCACATCACCAGAAACAACCACTATTCACCGCATCAAGGCGAATGATAGTGGCAAGGTAGCAAAAAAAGAAACTCCGAAGAAAAAAAGCGAGAAGACAGCTAAAGAGGTCAAACCAACGCGAAATCCATTCGTTAGGCTTGGACGCTACTTTAAGGGCGCGTGGGCTGAGCTCAAACAGGTTCGCTGGCCAAGCCGTTCCGCAACCTGGAGTATGACCCTGGCCGTGCTTCTGTTTACGGCAATGTTTGTGGTACTTATTTTATTACTTGATGCCGGATTTAACTGGTTATTTGAAATGTTATTAGGTTAGGAAGGACGATAAAAGATGACGAAACGATATGATGACAGCCGCCAATGGTACGCAATTCACACGTACAGCGGATATGAGGAAAAAGTTGCGGAAAGCATTCGCCAGCGTATAAACGCGGTTGATATGGCAGATAAGATTTTTGACTGTATTGTACCAAAAGAGAAGCAGATTCAAATCAAAAACGGCAAGCGAAAAGTCGTCGACGCGAAAATCTTCCAAGGGTATGTTCTTGTTGAAATGAAGCTTACGGACGAAACATGGTATATCGTGCGAAATACCCCAGGTGTGACAGGGTTTGTCGGCGCTGACACGACGCCAACTCCCGTATCTGAACAAGAGATGCGCAAGATTAAAAAACGCATGGGCGTTGAAGAGCCGAAACATCAGATTGATTTCAGCGTAGGCGAAGTAGTATCAATCGTTGACGGCCCATTTAAGGGCTTCGATGGCTCGATTGCTGAAATCGATGCCGTCAAGGGCAAAATCAAAGTTATGGTCAGCATGTTTGGCCGCGATACGCCGGTTGAGCTTGACGCATTGCAGGTAAAGAAGGTATAGTATGTCGGAGAAAATTGAATCATCAGATAAAAAACCTTGGCTAAATTTGAGTAAAAACAATCTAGAGAGTATCGGTAATGCGTTAGGGCGAATTGCGAACGCAGAATTGGGTAGAAGCTGTACGGGTCCAAGACCAATAACAAATCAGCCGGGTACGCCGGATCTGATTGATGGGCTTGCGGAGTTATGGGCTAGTACTGGCACTCTTA
This sequence comes from Nanosynbacter sp., assembly GCA_029975625.1. Lineage (GTDB taxonomy): Bacteria > Patescibacteriota > Saccharimonadia > Saccharimonadales > Saccharimonadaceae > Nanosynbacter. The sequence continues at coordinate 2,210 of JARKOR010000050.1, forward strand.
GTACAGTTGGCGAAAAAGCCGGAAGTATTTCAATGAAAATGGTTTCTGGCGAACCGTTAAAGGATTGGGAGTTGAAGTTAATAGACGAGTTACGCGAGCTTGGCCAAAGCTATACACAAGAAGAAAAAGGGCCCGAATCTTGATTTAATCAGCAAATATTGCTACAATTTATTAGTTACGCACTAAATAGTAGCTTCAATTAATATTTAGTACAAAAAGGGAAAGAAATGGCAAAGAAAGTTATTGGAAATCTTAAATTACGCATTCCAGCTGGTCGCGCGACTGCAGGGCCTCCTGTTGGCTCAACGCTAGGTCAGTGGGGACTAAACATGATGGATTTCATCAATCCATTTAACGACGCAACGAAAGACCTTATGGGCAAGGACGTTATCGTTCATATCCAAGTGTTTGAGGACCGCTCTTTTACATGGAAAAGTCTTGGACAGCCAGTCGACGACTTGATTCGCGAAAAAGCGGGAATTAAGAAGGGAAGCGCAAAGCCTCATTCTGACAAGGTCGGCAAACTCACTCGCGCACAGGCTGCGGAGATTGCGGAAATCAAAAAAGATCAGTTGAATGCGATTAACGAAGAGGGACGTATTAAGGTCATTGCCGGTTCAGCACGCTCAATGGGCGTCGAACTAGTTGACTAATATACTAGACACGTCTTACGATAAAATACCGCTCATCTGGGCGGTATTTTTAGACATTTTGTTGCATTTTGTGCTCATATGTGACAGAATTAGGTATCCACACATTCCGCTATCTTGATTGCCGAGATGGCGTTGAGATAGTGGAGCACATTGACAGAGGAGAAAAATAATGGCAGACTTAACGTCCGATCTCCCGTACGAGGGCGCTCTACCCGAACGAGACATACTAAGGGCGGGCATTAAAGGCTTCAGCTCCATCAGAGATATCCTGGATAGTCAGCACAGAGATCTTTGTGCACAAATAGCCCATATCCTGTATAAGACCCTCTACGCGACATGGGAGCATAACTCCTATCAAGGAGACCCAGACACGGAGGCGTTTAGCGTTCAAGAGGGTGAGCCATTTGGCCTATGGCTCGAGAGAACTCTGCTCAGCAAAAGGGTTGACGGATATTACAGCTGCGCATTCAGTAGCGACCCGTTACTCTTTGGGGTGTGGCTGTCCGCAACCGATATTGGAGGTGAACACGCCACGATAGTAGTGCTCAATAGACATCTCGAAAAACACGGCGTGGCTATAGCTATTGAGCCTAAGCCCTGCACTATGTTGACCTCAGTTTATCATCTGTGACACCAATACCGGCCGAGACATTCTACTGAGGTTCAGAGCCCATCTCCTCTGTCCTCACCACTTTTCTCGAGACATTCGAGAGCGGTGGTGAGGTTTTCCAGCAAGCTATAACTCTACGACGTCTTTCGTGTCTTGACGACCGTCTTCATCGACAGTGTAAACAATTGCGCAATTATGTCCAAATTCAGTTGAACTTATATCTTCATCCGATATATTCTCAATGTATTTCAGCAGTGCGCGAAGTGAATTTCCATGTCCTACGATGAGGATATTTTTTCCTGCCCTTAGTTCAGGAACGATAGTCTGAAGGTAAAAGGGTAGAGCACGAGAATAAACGTCCTTAAGAGACTCGCCGTTCTCAATTGGTCGATCCCAGCCGCGCCGTAAAGCCAAGTAGGCCTCATCGCCGATTTCCGCTTTCACTTCTTCTTTGAGCATACCAGTGTAAACACCGTAGTCACGCTCGTTAATCGCTCCTGACTCGTGTCGTTCAACATCGGTCTTTCCAGCACCCTCAAGAACCGCATCCAGCGTCTCTTTGGTACGCTTCAGTTCAGAGTCGTAGGCTATGTCAATAGGTGTATCTCGCAACTTCTCTCCCAGCTCTCGCGATAATCGCGCGCCCTCCTCGGTAATACTGACATCCGTCCAGCCAGTCCATTTACCAAGTGCGTTCCACTCTGACTCTCCGTGTCGAATAAGAATTAGCTTGCCTGACATTACGCTCCTCCAAATGGCCGCGCCAAGGAAAGTGACTCATCTGCCTCCGCGATGCGCATGATTTCGTTGTACTTCGCAATTCGCTCAGAACGCGACAGCGAACCCGTTTTAATTTGTCCCGTGCCAAGACCAACCGCCAAATGAGCGATTGTCGTGTCCTCTGTTTCGCCCGAGCGATGGCTCATAACCGTACGCCAACCAGCATCTTTCGCCATTTTCACCGCTTGAATCGTCTCGCTCAAACTACCAATTTGATTTGGTTTAATCAAAATCGCGTTTGCCGCCTTTTCGTCAATTGCTCGCTTCAGGCGCTCAGTGTTCGTTACGAGAAGGTCGTCCCCGACCAACTGCACGTCCTGGCCAATTCGACTTGTCAACACCTGCCAATTCTGCCAATCTTCCTCGTCAAGCCCGTCTTCAATTGACAGCAGCGGATAATCATTAATCATCTTCTGGTATAGGTCAATCATCTCGCCAGCGGTTAATTTGCGCCCCTCTGTCGCAAGATTATACATACCGTCCTCTTCGCTATAGAACTCGCTTGAAGCGGCATCCAGCGCCAAAGCGACATCCGCGCCAGGGGTATAGCCGGCATTCTCAATTGCTCGAAGAATCAAGCGAATCGGCTCAAGATTGCCGCCCTTCACTCGAGGCGCATAGCCGCCTTCGTCGCCCACTGTTGTTGGATAATCTTCTTCCTTCAGCACCTTCGCAAGCGCATGGAACACCTCCGCGCCAATCCGAACCGCGTCCGCGAAATCCGACGCGCCAATTGGCACAATCATATATTCCTGAATATCCGTGGCGCCCAGCGCGTGCTGACCGCCATTCATCACGTTCATCATTGGCATCGGTAGGTTCATGTCCTCAGGTTGCGTGCCTGAAATTTCCGCAATGTATTTATAAAGCGGCATCTTTTTTGATATCGCCGCAGCCTTTGCAACCGCAAGGCTCACTGTCAAAATTGCGTTCGCGCCTAAGCGAGATTTGTCTGGTGTACCGTCAAATTTGCACATGCGCTCGTCAATATCAACTTGATCAAAAGGTGAGCGTCCAATCAAAGATTCGGCAATCTCACCATTGATGTTCGCAACCGCCTTCAGAACACCTTTGCCACCATATTCCGCCGCGCCATCGCGAAGCTCAAGCGCCTCATGCGCACCAGTGCTCGCCCCAGATGGAAC
>JARKOR010000092.1 GCA_029975625.1 Nanosynbacter sp.
TACGGTAATGTTTGGGTTGTCTCTCTTGAGAAGCGCAAAATTATGAGGCACGAGCAGCGGATCAAATCTGCCATAGATAATCGTTGTCGGTATGGTCGTCTTAGCAAGCCGCTCCTCGGTACGCTGGCTGATAATACCCGCCCGCAAAGTCCCCGCTATCCCTGCGTAATTCTCCTCGCCAATCTTAATAGTCGAGAAGCCCTTTAGTTTTAACTTTCCCCCAAGTTGATAACCTTTAATTATCACATTTGGTTGTTTCAAAAGCTGACGATACACCCCGCGAAGAATCTCATCCTGTTGCAATTGCACCTTTTTTCCTTTTGTTTCGTCTCGGTAAATAGGCGGCGATACGAGCACCATGCGGCGCACAATTCCCCTATACGAATGGGCAAACTCAGTCGCGACGAGAGCACCGAAAGAATGCCCCACCAAAACCACGGGGCCGCTCAATCCCGCCCGCAAGCACGTCGTCAAAACGTTCTGTGCCTGTTTGGCAGCACGATACATATCGTCGCCATCTGGGTATTTTGAATTACCATGTCCTAAAAGATCAACGACGATGTAATTACTGTTTTTGGGCAATTTGTCAATGAGCGGTTTCCATAGTGCGCCCGTATCCGCCAGCCCATGAATAAATACGTAGGTTACCTTGAAAGGCTGTTTCATTTGTTTGTAGCGAATAGATAGCACATACGGCAACCTCAACCACTGATGTAATATCTTATCATGCAAACTCATATACGGTTAGTATATCGCACAGGATGATATTGCGGTAGTACCACCGGGGGTTAAGACGTGCTAAACTAAAAGGGTAATGCATAAGTCAATCAATCAACACAAAGCGTTCATCGAGGAACAGCTGAGCCATACGCTCACGGCTAGCGAACGCACCGCGCTCCAACAATATCACCAAGAACGCGTGCGCGATTTTCAACATGAAAGGCTCATTCATCTACTCGTCACTTTTTTCTTTGCGCTTCTTCTTATTGCCTCAGCCATTGGAGCGATCACCGCGCCATTTGGCCTCATGCAGACCCTATTTTGCACCCTTACTCTCGTGCTTTTATTATTAGAGCTTGCCTATATTCGGCATTACTACTACCTCGAGAACGGTACCCAATCACTTTACGACCTCACCGAGCGCCTCTTCAAAGAAGAGAGCCGTTAGAACTACTTCTTTTTGCGATTCATAGACAAAAGATTTCGTCGAACGTCTTTATAGTTGTCTAGGCGTGTATCTCTCGCTCGCGGAAAGGCTCGAAGCAAACGTCGCTCAGTAAACCGCAGATGACCTGACTTTCGTAAACTCTCCACCGTTTCGGAAATACTCTGGGCGAGAATCTCCGGACTTTCATCGACAATGGTACGAAGTTGATTGAGCAGCCGGCTAAACCCAGCCAACTGCGTGACGGTATATATCGCATCAATAAGTACAATTATCGCTAACGCGGCGGGAATAAGCGGGCTTATTGACACGACTGCGTCAGCGAACGGCACAATCATCGGCTGCAAGACATATATAATAACGAGGCACATGACGCCCCAAAACAGGGAAGACTTCAGGGCAATACGCCCCTTGATGTTAAATTTCTCCGCCGAGTAGTCCCACCACCTTTGATGAAATAGTTTTTCCAAGACAAATGACACGACATATTCAAAAATCGACATAACAATTACCGACACGAGGAACAAAAGAGGTACGTCGCCTTTAATGGGCGATAAAACCTCAAGGAGTATCAACACCCCAAAACCATAAATCGGACAGTACGGCCCCGATAGAAAGCCTCTATAGACGAATTTGCGCTCCTCTAAGCTACAATACACCGTCTCCCATAACCACCCGATGAACGAATATACGAAGAAGTATAGTATCAGATGCCATATGTCGTTCATAATCTTCTCATTATAGCACTTTGGCTGTGCTATAATAATCCTATGAAACACAAGCGATTTGGTTTTACGATTGTCGAGCTCATAGTTGTCATCGTTGTCATTGCAATTTTAGTATCAATCACTAGTCTAGCGTACCGCGAAACGCAGAAAAATGCGCGTAATGAAGCACGAAAAACCGATGTCGCAGTGCTAATGGGGGCAATTGAAGAGTATCGCGCTGACAAGGGCGATTACCCAAAAAACACAATCACCTGTGACGCTCCGGGAACCTCCACAACACAGTGTTGGCGAAATGAAATATGGACTATGCTCAAAGACCAAGGCTATTTGCGCGAAATTCCTCGCCCGGACGCATCAGCCCCAACACCTGCCTACAACATCGCAGGCGGCGGGAAAGCTAACTATGGTTATATCTATGGCTCACCAGCTCAGTACAGTATCTACGTCTCACTGGAACCGGCTAATACATCATGTTACACCGGAAAGAATCCTCAACCACTTAGTGGTGTCTTCACCTCGGCCTGTAGCTTTTAACCTCGCTTTTTCGTATTATTAATAAATGCGTGTTTTACTAGAAAAAATTGTTGGCGGTGGACAAGCCCTTGGTACCCTCGAGGATGGGCGGAGGGCTTTTGTGTGGGGCGGGCTGCCGGGCGAGACGGTCGATATTCGCATTACAAAAAAGAAATCGAAATACGTCGATGGAATTATTGAACAGATACTCATTCCCAGCCCAAGCCGCATAACACCGAATGATCCGGACAGCTACTTATCCACCAGCCCGTGGCAAATCATGCCATTCCAGGACGAGCAAGCTCAAAAATCTGCCCTGATTCGAGAGGCATTTGAACTTCATCATGTCACACTACCTGAAACGCCTAAGGTCTATACCGACAACGTTCAATATGGATATCGCAACAAAGTCGAATTCAGCTGGTATAGCGACACAGACGCTATATCTGGTGTCGATACGCTAGATATAGCGTTTTTTCGCCGTGGTTCAAAAGGGAAAATCGTTGTCGATGGTACCAGTTTAGCACACCCTAACATCAACCAACTAGCCACGGCAATCCGCGACCTCCTCCGCACGAAATCTATTTCCGCCCGCCAACTCAAGA
>JARKOR010000093.1 GCA_029975625.1 Nanosynbacter sp.
ACGGTTTTGTAAACCGTAGGTCTTCGGTTCGAATCCGAAAAGCGGCTCCAAGATATGCTGGAATCGTGTAGTGGCAATCACAGGAGACTGTAAATCTCCCGCCGTAAGGCTTCGTAGGTTCGAGTCCTACTTCCAGCACCACATAAAAACCATCGTTTAGCGGTGGTTTTTTCGTTTAACGCGAGAGTAAGCGGTTTTGGTTGACTCTTCTGCCACTCCTGTGCTATAATCATCCAAGACGTTAAATAATACCTAATGAGTTAAAGAGATGGCAAAGAAGAATACGAAGCGAAAATTGGTTGGTTTGGTGAGCGAAGAGACTGGTCACCGAACATACTATACGAAGAAGAACACGATGAACACGAAAGAGAAGCTGTCGTTGAAAAAGTACGACCCAGTCGCCAAGAAGCACGTTGTATATACGGAAACCAAGAAAAACTTGGGCCGCAATGAAATTAAGCCTCGCAAGAGCTAATCTTTCCTTCAGCTAAAATACACGTATCCATATGCGGTACGTGTATTTTTATGTGCGGTACGTTGTGTCTAGGAGGGTACTAACAATTTCCGCGCAGACCCAAGTAGCCTGCGATGTACCCTCGGTGCGCTCATCAATAATCCCCTGGACGACCCTATACGCGTCATCCCGTCTATTGACCTCAATATAATATTGCGCCATCCACAAACTGCCGACGTAGTCTATATCTTTTTTATCGCTATCACACGCAAAAAGTCCATCTTCACGCCTAAATTCCCGTTCAATTTCGCCTATCGTTTGCTCAACAGTATCCTCCTCGGGGTCAAATAGCCCGAACATAAAAACTCCGAACAATGAAGCAATACTAACATGGTCATCATCTTTGCCATGACGAATAGTACCACGTTCACTATGCATATGATCCTCGGCTGCCGTGCGCATCTCTTCAGCAACAGTGCGCCAAGATACGGCCATCTCCTGATCGTTCATCACTTCGGCTATATCTGCTCCAGCAGTGAGCGCTGCAACCGTAACTGCGGTTGTGTAGGTGTATACACCTAGCTGCTTATCGGCAAAGTCATAGCTTGAAAGAGGTAGCCCATCTTCGTCCACAAACTCTGCCAAGAATTTTGCCATAGGCTTGACGAGCAATTCATAAAAGTCGTCGAGCAACTCTTTTTGTTTGGTTAGTGCGTAAAACTGAGAAAATACAAAGAGAACAATCGCCGTACCGTCGCTCTGCACGGGAGGTTTGTCGTGATGATACGCATGAGCACTCGCTCCAATTGACCCATCAGCGGCATAGCGACTAAGCAAACAGCCGTTCTCATCGAGAATTGATCGGCAAAATGAAAAGAAACGCAGCGGTTCGTCGTAATACCCCAGGCGGATGAGGGGCCACAGAGCGTAGGCGGCATCACGCGGATTGCAGTAGGCGGTTTGTCTATCGGTAATAATCGCCCCGGTTTGATCTTGCTGGAGACGTATATTTGATACATCGTGAATGAAATCTTGTCGATATCGCGGCTGCAGGCGTTCAGATAGACGAAACGCAGGCGTCAACCATTTGCGCCACCAGATGACCGTTTGCTCCGTTTGCTTAAAGACACTCTGGAGAGTGATCGTTCGCTTTAGTTCGACCGCTTCGCGAGCAACCACCGAGGTACTCACCCAATAATAAACTCTCCTGGAAGATAGTCCACCAATTGTTAGCGAAAACCGTAGGGTCGAATCGACCTGACCACAAGCAACGTCAGATCCGCTCAATTCACCATCCTCGGCGTCTCTCCACGTTCCGTCGAGTCCGTCGCCAAATAAACCAACGCTATGCTGGTCCGGCGGGCTACCGATATCCGTCATGCCAGTAACGACAAAGGCGCGCCGTGAACCATAGTGTAATATTGCCGCTTCTTTAGGAATATGCTGAGCCGTATCTGGCAAAAGGGGACTATCAATAACATACGCCTGGTGAAAAAATATGCTTACCCTACGTTGGTTATCACGTAAATTAACGACATGAACATTGCGCATAAAGATATCTGCATGTGGCGCCACTACGTCCTCAAGCTCAAGTAAAATACCAATGGCTTCATTAACAAGTACAGTTCCATTGACCGGCGCGTTATGATTTCGACGAGTTTTTGCACTCCATAAACCATCATCCACCCACGAGGTTACACCGTCGACCCGCACTCCGAGACGGTGTTTCGTCTGAGGTGTAAACGATGCCGGACGCGCGCTCGGCACGAATAGATCACGAACGAGTCCATGTTCATCGAGTTGAACGCGTAGCGCACCGTTTGATATCGTGTATCGTTTATTCATGAGAGTTATCCCCGTTTGTCTGCAACTCTGCACGCCACTGAATATCGCGAACCGCGTTCATGTAGTGCAAAAATGCATTAAACGGAGAATCATAGGGGCTAAAGTACGAATGAACATCTCCATCTTGCGCCCATTTTGTGCACATATAGTATACGTGGTCGGCAGTCTGAAGCTTTCGCCAGTCCGCAATCAATGACAAATCACCACTTGACATGACGGAGTTCTTCAGCGCGTATAAGTGGCGTAGTGCCTCGCGTTGCAAATCATTACCCAGCCATGCCGTCAAATCACGCTCACTGTCCGCCCAGGTAGTCGTGTAGGGAACGCTAATCTCGCCCTGCGGCTCTTGCTGGTGTATTGCCTCGCTAACCGTGTAAAATGCGTTGCCTTCATCATGCAGCCAACCCTCAACGAAGCGCTCAAAGAAGGAGAAGATACCCGTATCTGACCACTGATGCTCCCCGAACGTTTCGTAATCCATGAACAAGTTCACCAGAGGCGCATCTTGCATCGCTGAGTTGAGCCAGTGATGATATGTCCCAGCCGTCAATGGCCAGCTTGGCCAGCTTTGGTCGCTAAAACGGAAGGCAATATCGTCACTCAGTTTATAATTTTTCATCAAGAGTCTGATACGCTCAGCCCCAGCAGGCTTGTATACGTAGTTTGGACTGCGCCAGCCTAAAATTGGATCCCAACCCTCGGCGAGAATGCCATCAAAACCCGCCTGGTCGGCCCAACTCGCTAAATCGTTATTGTATGCAAGCTCTGTATTGCGAAAGACTTTTGTCTCAACGCCGAATAACTCTTGAATTTTTTCGCGATGTATTTGCACTTGTGCTTCAAATTCCTCGCGGTCATAGAAAAACGCCAAGCTATGATAGTATGTCTCAGAGAGAATCTCGACGCGGCCAGTGGCAACAAGACGCCGAAAACTCTCTAGGACATCCGGCGCGAATTGTTCTGCTTGCTCAAGAAACGTCCCCGTAATACTAAGCGATATTTTGAAATCTGGGAAACGCGTAAGTAAATCCTCAAGAAGCGCGTTCATTGGACGATATGACTTCTCAGCAATTTTATGGAAAAGTAACTCATTATCTTGTTCAGGAGTAGGGGAGTGCGAGAAATAATCATGCCTAGTCCCGACATCAAACAGACTATAAGGACGAACCCGCCACGGTTGATGGACGTGTAGATAGAGAACCACCCCGCGCTGGCTCATCGACACCGCTCCTTTTCTTCACAGTATACTCTTAAACACTGATCGGCAGCGTCGCGCCACGACAACTTCGTATATTCTTCCTTTGCACC
>JARKOR010000094.1 GCA_029975625.1 Nanosynbacter sp.
TCAATTAGGGTTATAGAAATCACATCCGTGGATATACGCACAGGTAGCGATGGATTGACAATGAACTTGATTGGCCGGGCATATTATGAACCAGGGCGCAATATTGAACTCGGAACAAAGGTGGTAAAGCCATGAAAAAATCAGATATTGCAATGATTGTATTGATTGCGAGCGTTGGTATGTTAATTGCTTATTTTATTGCAACAAACATAACATTCCTACATGTGCCAGAAAACGGCGTCAAAGTGCAAACTATTCCGAAGCTTAGTGCTGACGTTGTCGAGCCGAGCACAGATGTATTTAACGAAAATGCCATTAATCCAACGGTCGAAGTGATAGTGGGGAATGACGGCGCTCTTAGCCGATAGAGAGATGCTGGCATGGCACTATTAACCGAAGATATTATCGACAAATTAGAGCGACTCCTAGTTGAAGAGGGTTTAATTGAGAAATCTGTTCTCGATGACGCTATTGAGCGAGCAAAGGCTCAGGATAAACCCTTGTTTTCTCTCCTTTCCGAGGAGAATGTGCTCGATCCCGAGCTGTTAACACACTCAATCGCTCAAGTTTCCGGGGTGCCCTACGTCAATTTAACGAATAGTTTTATTGACCAAAATGTGCTCAACTTACTGCCGTCTGACATCGCTGAGCGTTTCATGGCTGTGCCGCTCGCGGAGGTGCAGAATCGGTTGGCGGTGGCAATGATTGATGCAAACAACGTCCAAGCAGTTGATTATTTGGCAAACCGCATCCAGCGTCCGATTAAAGTCTTTATGGCCTCAGACGAGAGCGTACGTCATGTTCTTGGGCAGTACAAAACAGACCTTTCATCGGTGGCTGTGGCGGCGGAGGCATCGCAACAGGAGGCTCAGGCAGAGTCCGCCCGGGACATCAAGACAATCGTGCAGGACTCGCCAATTTCACGAGCGCTGAGCACCATTCTTGAATATGCCGTGAAGAGTCATGCCAGCGACGTACATATTGAACCACTAGAAAATGCGCTAAAAATCCGCTGCCGCGTAGACGGCGTTCTTCGAGAAATTATGCAGCTTCCAAAAAGTATTGAGCCGGCCCTGGTGAGTCGTATTAAAATTTTATCGAACTTAAAAATTGACGAACACCGTATCCCGCAAGATGGACAGTTCGCGGTTGAAGTGGCGGGCAAGGAAGTCGACTTACGTATCGCAATTAGCCCGGTAGTTTGGGGCGAGCAGGTGGTGATTCGTTTGCTTGATAAATCCGGTAATTCATTCGCGCTTGAGGAGATGGGGTATGCGGGGCGAGCTCTTAGAATGATTCGTAAAGGTATCAAGCGACCGAATGGTATGATTTTGACATCCGGTCCAACCGGTTCTGGTAAGTCGACAAGCCTATACGCACTTATTAAAGAGATAAAAGATGATACGGTCAATATCGTGACCCTTGAGGATCCGGTTGAATACAAGATGGATGGGGTAAACCAAATCCAAGTGAACGCCGAAGTAGGGCTGACGTTTGCGTCCGGCCTTCGATCAATCCTACGTCAGGATCCAGATATTGTCATGGTAGGGGAAATTCGCGATTCAGAAACGGCCAATTTGGCCGTACAGGCAGCGCTGACTGGACATTTAGTGTTCTCGACTCTCCATACCAACTCAGCCGCGGGCGTGCTACCGCGTCTTCTCGACATGGGTATTGAGCCATTCTTGATTGCCTCGACGGTCAATACGATCATCGGACAGCGTCTCGTTCGTCGAGTGGCAAAGAAGCGAGATGTATATCAATCCTCGGCTCTTGAAACCCAGGCAATTCAGGCAACAGTGGGTCATTTGCTGCCAAAAACGCAAAATGACATAGCAACGGTTTCGCAAGATCTTGGCTATAAGGACTTGCCACTTGCCGGACAAAACGCTTATACTCTAGTTAAGGGTCGAGATACGCCACAGGCACCCCGGGGGTATAGTGGCCGAGCAGGACTCTATGAGGTCATGGACATTACGGAGGAAATTCAAGGGCTTATCGTTAAACGAGCGACGAGCTCAGAAATTCAAAAAATGGCGATTCAGCAGGGAATGGTGACAATGCGTCAGGATGGTTACCTCAAGGCTCTCGGCGGAGTCACTACACTAGAAGAAGTAAATCGTGTCGCAGCGGATACGGCATAAGGAGGGCAATATGGAACAGGGTCTGAGAATAGAAATTTTACTAGAGGAGGTAGTCAAGAAGCGGGCATCCGACCTTCATATTCAGGTAGGTTTGCCGCCTATGCTGCGTATTGATGGGTCGCTCGTGCCAACAGCGGGGACGCAGCCTCTCGATGAAGCGGCAGTGGAGCAGCTTGTATATCAAATTCTTGACGAAGATCAACGACAAATTCTCCTAAAAGACAAGGAATTCGACTTTAGCTTTGCGTTTGGTAATTTGGGGCGATTTCGCGTAAACGCTTTTCATGAGCGTGGCAATCTGGCCGCCGCGCTCCGATTAATTCCAAATGAGATTAAGTCGGCGGCTGAGCTTGGTATGCCGCCAATTGTCAATACGTTTGCCGATTTTCCACGCGGTCTCGTGCTTGTCACGGGCCCGACTGGGTCAGGCAAGTCGACGACGCTCGCTGCACTCGTCGACAAGATCAATACGGAAAAATCCCAACATATTATTACAATTGAAGACCCGATTGAGTTTACGCATAAGTCGAAAAAGTCAGTGGTAGTGCAGCGAGAGGTACACTATGATACCTATTCTTTCTCGGCGGCGCTGCGTAGCTCGCTCCGTCAAGACCCTGACGTCGTGCTGATTGGCGAGATGCGTGACCTCGAGACTATTTCGGCGGCGATTACGATTGCCGAGACGGGTCACTTGGTCTTTGCTACGCTTCACACTAACTCGGCCGCGCAATCGATTGATCGTATGATTGACGTGTTTCCTCCGCATCAACAGCCGCAGATCCGCGCTCAGCTCTCTAATATCCTCATGGCAATCTGTTCACAGCGTCTCGTGCCGTCTATTGGTGGCGGACGCGTTGTAGCCGCTGAAGTGCTTATTGCGAATCCGGCGGTACGCAATATCATTCGCGAGGGTAAAAGCCACCAACTTGATGCTGTTATTCAGACCGGGGCCGATCAAGGCATGCAAACTATGGATCGCACGCTAGTTAACTTAGTACAATCGGGCGTGATAACCTATGATAATGCTCGCGAGTTTGCGGTTGACTTGACTGAATTTGAAAGGTTAATGCGGGGGTAGCTAATGAAAAAATACGCATATGAAGCGAGAGATAGCGCCGACAATAAAATCGTTCGCTCAACGGTGCAAGCTGAAAGCGAAAGTTCCGCGGCAAAATTGCTGACAGCTCAGGGATTTATACCATTGAAAATTGAGTTGGACGATGAGAAGTCGGGATTTTTCAGACGATTATCTGGTCGTATCACAACGAAGGACAAAATTGTCTTTACGCGTCAGCTGGCAACCCTTATCGGTGCGGGGTTGCCTTTAGCTCAAAGTATGCGTACGGTGCTTGACCAGACGACCAATAAACGCATGCAGGAGGTCGTACAGGACGTCATTGTCGATATTGAGAGCGGAAAAACGTTGTCGGACGCCTTCTCAAAACATCCGGAAGTGTTTGATAAGGTATTTATCGCCTTAGTGACGGCAGGCGAGGCATCCGGTACGCTTGACGATGCTCTGCGCAGGGTTGCGGCTCAGCAGGAAAAAGACGCTGCGATGATGAGCAAAATTCGTGGCGCACTGACATATCCGATTATTGTGCTGGTAGTTATCTTGCTCGTTGTGGCATTTATGTTGATTACAGTCGTGCCGCAAGTGGAGAACCTCTACAAGGACCTTCATAAGGAGCTGCCGCTTATTACTCAAATTATGGTGAACGTTGCCAATTTCTTTATGTCATTCTGGTGGCTCGTCCTTATTGTTCTGTGTGTTGGCGGTTATTTCTTCATGCAATATCTAAAAACCGACTCTGGCATTCGCAATAAAGATTTATTCAAGCTGAACGTACCGATGTTTAGCGGCATGTTTCGCAAATTGTATATGGCACGGTTTTCTCGCACGGGACAGACGCTTCTTTCTACCGGTGTAGCCATGCTGGATATGCTACATATCAGCTCCGAGGCGGTTAACAATACGATTATCGGTGAGACGATCGAACGTGCAGCCGACCGAGTAAAAGGAGGTAAGGCGCTTTCGACGTCCCTTAAGGACGAGGAATACATACTTGAAATGGTACCCCAGATGATTAACATTGGAGAACAGTCGGGAAAAATCGATGATATGATGGGTAAATGCGCCCAGATTTATGAGGATGAGCTTGATGAGGAAATCAAAGCCATCTCAACCGCAATTGAACCGGTGCTTATGGTGGTTCTAGCTATTGTTGCTGGTGGTATGGTCGGAGCGATCTTGTTCCCAATCTATAGTCTCGTAAACGGCATAAATCTCTAGACAATTATTGCGGTCTGTAGTACCATGGTAAACATAAGCATCTTTGCTTGCATGATAACAATGTAACAAGGGCATTAACAGAAAGGTAATACATTGGTATGAAAAAACAACAAAAAGGATTTACGATCATTGAGGTGGTGCTGGTTCTGGCGATTGCCGGCCTTATCTTCCTGATGGTATTTATTGCCTTGCCGGCATTGAAGCGCGGACAGCGAGATGGCCAACGTCGACAAGATGTTAGCCGATTTATGAGTCAGATAAATAGTTACTCAACAAACAACCGAGGGGATGTACCGTCTGCGGATAACTCCAGAATGCAAATATTCCTTCGAGATTATATGAAACAGCAGGACGGTGAGTTTAAAGATCCACAGACGGGTGAAAATTACACAGTAGCATTTACTGGAGATCCGACAACGAGTAAACTTATATATCAAACAGGCGCAAAGTGTAATGGTGAGGAGTTTACAACAGGGGCGGGTACTCGTGCAGTTGCTGTGCGCATTGCCCTAGAGGGTAGCGGTACGTATTGCCAAGACAACCAGTAACAAACGCTCTATCTAGCTAGAATTAATCCCGTATAAGTACGGGATTAATTCATTTTGTGGTACTATAGGGCTTATGGATATGACAATTATTGGTATTAGCGCAGGAATTATCGGCGCGGCAATGGGGAGTTTCGCGGGTGCGCAAGTTTGGCGTCTTCGAGCGTCGCAGCTTA
>JARKOR010000062.1 GCA_029975625.1 Nanosynbacter sp.
CGAGGGCATGTAGCCATTGAACGCGCGCCGCTGGTGCTGATGGGCGATCCGACGACGCTTTTTACCGGGTCGGGCATGCAGCCGATGATTCCGTACTTACTTGGACAACCACACCCAGATGGCAAGCGCATCGTCGATAGCCAAACGTGCTTGCGCGCACAGGATATCGAGGACGTTGGCGATAACCGTCATACGACCTTTTTTGAGATGCTTGGCAACTGGAGCATGGGCGACTACTTCAAAGAGCAGCAGATTGAATGGATGTGGGAATTTCTCTCGCAGGTTGTCGGGCTCGATATGTCGCGAGTATATGTGACCTGTTATATCGGTGATGAGCGATACAATATTCCAAAAGATACCGAGGCGGCAGGAGTGTGGACGAGGCTTTACAAAGAAGCCGGGCTTTCCTCTGAGCAGGCAGATATTGGCTCGGAAGAGGCTGGGTATGCGCGTGGTATCAAGGACGGTGAGCGAATTTTTTACTACGATGGCAGCAAAAACTGGTGGAGTCGCAATGGCTCGCCTGAAACAACGCCAGTTGGCGACCCATGCGGGCCGGATAGCGAGATGTTTTATGATTTCGGTACGCCGCATAACCCCGAATTTGGTGAATTTTGCCACCCGAACTGCGACTGCGGCCGTTTCATGGAGATTGGCAATAACGTCTTTATGGCGTATCTTAAGGTCGCGGACGGCGTGTTTGAAGAGTTGGAACAGAAAAATATCGATCACGGCTCGGGTCTGGAACGTATCGCCGCGGCTAAGCTTGGCGACCCTGACGTCTTTAAGATTAGTCTGATGTGGCCGATTATCGAAAAACTTGAGCAGCTCAGCGGCAAAAAGTATGAGTCGCACACTGAAAGTATGCGGGTTATTGCCGACCACTTACGCGCCGCTTCGTTCCTTGCGGTCGATGGCTGCGTGCCGTCAAACAAGGAGCAGGGCTATGTCATGCGGCGGTTGCTTCGTCGAGCGATTCGCTATTCGTTCGATCTCGGTATTGAACAGAACTTCCTCGAGGAGGTTGTACCGGTAATCGCTGATTTGTATGAGGATGATTTCCCAGAGGTCAAAGAAAAT
>JARKOR010000096.1 GCA_029975625.1 Nanosynbacter sp.
GCATGGGGGTATGCAAAGTGCATAATAGGCTGGCTGCAGATAAACGCAAAATACCAGGAATTTACCACAAAAAAGCACAAAGCACACCTGCCAGGACCACGAAACTATAAACCAGGTATATTTGACAGCCTCCAGGGCGGCATTATGTAGTACGTAATGCTATAATAAATAAGTCTACATTCTAAGTAAGTGAAACAAAAGCACCCCTACAAGTGCTTGGTTGGCCTGTAAATTGGGCAGCCCTGTACTCGTAGGCCTAACCCGCTTACTTGGGATGTAGACAGTCCGTGTCGAAAGGCACTCAGGGCTGTCCTTTTTATTTAAACGGAGAATGTATCACATGAAGAAACTAGAGAAACACAAAAACCCTGTAAGTACGTTCCTGATCAATGTCGGGTATATGTTGATAGCGGCTGCTATATTCCTTGGCGTCTATTACGTGGTCCGTTCTGATGTGCAGCAAGAGCAACAAACAGTGCCACAACAGGTTCAGGAGCAACCAGAGCAGGAAGTCGTTGCGGACGAGGAAGAGCAGAAGCAGAAAGTAGAGTATCTAGAGTGCCAGATAGCGGCTGAGAAGGCGTTTCTAGCAGCTAGAGACCAGATACCTGCTGGCTACAGTACAAGCCAGCATATCCAGATGTTGCAAACACTGGAGCAGAAGCGATCTACGGACCTAAATAATTGCGACAGGCAGAGGGACTAGAGCAGTATGGACCAAGAAGCCATTATCCTGATAGGTGTAATCGTCCTTACTTTGCTTTTGCTGTTTGTGCTGCCCTTTATCGTACTCGTAAAATTTAGTAGAAAGCGCATGAGGGAGTATGAGAAAGCCGCAGAGTTGCGGCGCAACCACCCCAGCAAATACAAGCAAGATCGTGCTCGGCTAGAGGCTGATTATACGTGGAGAAGATTGAAGGTCGCCTATATCGTCGTATCGATATTTATCATAATGGGAGTGCTTGTCGGAGCAAGCCTCTACAACGAGCAGAAGGTTTGCGAAGCATATTCTACAGGTAATCTAGGAGGGTCCACGCACTGGGACCGTTATCGCACTGGTACTACCTGCAAAACACTAAGCGAGCGCTCCGAGGGGGTTAGTGTGGCTATGCTTGCAGGAATTAGTACGATCGCCCTGGCGATTGGCTGGACCGTTCTACCGAGCCTATACAGGTACATTACACCCGGTAAATAAGCCAGGGATCATCAACTAGTACCTGATAGCCCTATCGTTAGCCAGAGTCTGCTTTGGTATGGTAAGCATTTGATCGACCTCCGCACGATCATCAAATATAGTAAGCCAATCGAGGAGTTTGAGAATTAGGCGACCATCTCGACCATAGAAAAACGCCGTCCTTGGATGGCGTTTTTCTATGGTCTTGGAATATCCCAAATGCTTGAATTCTCGGAGAGAGAAAGTGAGGCTTGGCGGTGGTGATGTGTTTCCCTTGACACCAACCTCGGGGGGGGTACACTTAAAAGCATGAACAAGATAAACCCCACTATACACACGAAACTCCACGGTTTCACCATAGTAGAATTACTCATAGTCATTGTCGTTATCGCAATCCTCGCAGCGATTAGTATGGCCGCATACAGTGGCATATCAGATAAAGCCAATGACTCAGCCGTAAAGAGTGATTTTGCACATTTCATCAGAAAATACGAACTTGCACGTGTAGATAGTACGAACAACCAATATCTTAATCCAACGAAAGCAATGGGCTTATCTTTCAGTAAGAGTGCCTACATGCTAAATCGTTATAATTTCTATATTTGTATCAACCCAGACCGTAATCAATACGCTATCGGTGCACAGTCAAAGTCTGGCAAGAGCTTTCGATACAGTACGATTACCGGAAAAACAGAGGAGGTAGCTAGCGTTGATCAGGCTGCCACCTGTATTGCTGCAGGAACGACCAGTGTGGACGCCGCATATGCTGCAGCTGCAGTAAGTAACAGTAATGCATGGAGCAGCAGCTGGGTCAACTAAAGTTCACATCTGACCTACTGGTATGATATGGCGGTCTTGGTCGGACGTTTGAGAAAAGCTAGCCTACTCTATATTGATTCTGTGTATGCCTCAATAGTGGTAAGAAGATTATGCCAAGAGTAGTCTTACCGCCAACTGTGCCTGCCGAGCAGTTTCATGATGGCCGGAACGAGGACGAGACGGACAAAGAAGGCATCCACGATAACCGCGACTGCCATGCCAAGGCCGATGATTTGCATGAATAGTACGCTTGAAGAGAGGAACCCTATAACAACGACAAATAGCGCTACGGCAGCAGCGGTAATAATTGGGCCGGTCTTTATGATTCCCTGGCGTATCGCTTCGGTACTATCGCCGGTTTCGTCGTAGACTTCACGCATGCGAGCATACAAGAAAACGGAATAATCCATTGCAAGCCCAAATGCGATTGCTGCCACGAGTATCGGTGCCGCTAAAACAATTCCATCGACCTGCGGCCAGCCTGTGAGATTATTCAACCAGCCAAGTTGGAATACTCCTACGATGACCGCGAGCGATATGACAAGGCTGAGACTATTAACAATGATTGCCTGGAGCGGCACGACAAAGCTTCGCAGCGCTATAGCAAGTAGAACGAGCATGCTTACGCAGATAATGGCAATCGCCCAAGGAGCTGCCTTATAGTATGCTTGATTACTATCGTAAAATTGCGCTACCGATCCGGTCGTCATAAGCTCGCCTTCGGGGACGGTCATATCTCGTATAGCTAGAAGCGCGGTTTCCTCGCTTTTCCTGTCGGTTGCGTCTAGAAAAATATCGAATTTCAGCGCAGTGGAGCGCATATACGTTTTTTGGATTGCCTGTAGCTCGGCGGGCAACATGTTGTTTGTGCTCAGCATCTGAATCGTTTCACATGGCAATTCGGACGATACCGGCGTCGCCGATAGAACCGACTGTACGTTATCAATTGACTCAAGTTTTTCGGTCATCGTGCAAGCTAGCCCAAGCCGCCAAGAAGTGTCTGCTTTTTCCGGAAATGTCAGTACGGCCGTAATGTCTGGAGTGCTTGAAGGAAAATCTTCGGTGATGGTCCGGAGAACTTGCTGAGACTCTGCGCCGCGCGCTAACCACTTGTAGCTCATGTTGCCTGGCTGGAACTGGAAAAGCGGTATACAGGCCAATGCAACTACTCCAAGCCCAATACCGAGCGATATAGCCGGGTGATTGGTCGTGCACGCCGCAATCCGGTGCCAAAATCCACTGCCGGAATCGGTCTTTTTCTTTCGTTTCCAGATTTGCCCGGCGTCAATACGTCGACCAATCAATTTCAGGACGGAAGGCAAAACAATATAGGTTGTCGCCATGGCTGTAGCAACGGCCGCGGCCCCACCGATAGCGATGCTATGCATAATATCAAACGGAAATACCAAAAGAGACAACAGGCAGGCAATAACCGTCACGCCGCTGAACGCTATCGTATGACCTGAAGTGGCAATCATTCGTTTGACCGCATGATCCACTCCGCTTGTTAGTTCCTCTCGAAATCGGTTGATTGACAAGAGGGCATAATCAATCGAAAGCCCCAAACCCAATATCGTAATAACGTTGACCGCATAGGTATCGATAACGATGAACTGTGCCAGGAAACGAGCGATAGCAAATGCTCCAAGCACAGTACAGAGCGCGATACCGAGCGGTACCAGCGATGCCACAATGCTTCGAAAGAAAAAGAGAAGCAATATGAGCAATATCGGCAGGCTTATCAGCTCGATGACCGCAAGCTGATGCGTTACGATTTGATTCATTTCCTCAATCAAAGCCGCTTCGCCGCCAATAGTAATCGTTAGTTTTGATTGGTCCGCCGTGTCTGCGAAATTCCTTAAAGTCTGGTATATCTCTTTTGATTCACCATCCATATTTACGATGGCGTAGGTCATCGACTTATCGTGAGAAATAAAGTTCTCCGACTTGGTAGTGGAAAACGTCATGATGGATGACGATTGGTCTTTGAGGGGTGTGAGCAATTCATTCACTGTCGCTTGGAACAAGGCGCTATCGGCATCACCGAGCGATACATCCTGCCTCGTAAACAGTACGATTTGGCTGTTTGGCGTGGTTCCAAATTCCTTTTCTATAATCTCCGAAGCCTGGGCCGACTCGGTATGGAGCGCGTTCATGCTCGTGCTGTCCGATAATTCATCGAATACGCCCAACCCATACCATCCGAGAAGGAGAGATACCGCAACCGAGCCTCCAACTACCCATTTAGGATATTTCGTACTTATTTTTTGCCACCAAGTTGTCACTCGCCCTCCTTTATTACTTTCTCATTATACGCCTCATCTCAATTGTTGAACACGAAAAGTTGTCGCGGGGGCGACGGAGCTGTTATACTGACGGTATGAAATTATCTCAACAGGCGCGTAGAAAAGCGGTGTTTTTTGCGGAAAAATACTGGTGGGTCGTCATGATTATAACAGGAGCGGTCGTTTTCGCGCTCGCTATGTTGCTCGCTCGCGGGCAATCGGTGTGGTTCGACGAAGGCTATTCTATTCTCCTTGCCAAACATAGCGTTTCGGAATTATTGGCGTTGACGGCAGTCGATGCTCATCCGCCTCTATATTACCTACTGCTCAAAATGTGGGGCGAACTATTTGGTTTTTCTGAGTTTGCCCTTCGGTCCATGAGCGCCTTATTTGCTGCCGGGACGGTAACATTAGCTTTGACGCTAGCCCGCAAGCTATTCGGTACGCGCGTGGCGTTAATTGCTCTACCGTTCGTCGTCATTGCTCCGTTTATTCTTCGGTATGGCTACGAAATTCGGATGTACTCGCTCGTGGGATTTCTCGGCGTGGCAGGAACGTACGCTCTTATTACTGCGCGTCAGACTGAGAAACTTCGGTGGTGGGTGGTATATGCGGTGGTTGTGGCGCTTGGTATGTATACCCTTTACATGAGCATCGTTATTTGGCTGGCTCATGCGGTGTGGCTTGTGTGGATGAGCGTTCGCAGCAAGCAGCCACTACTTCAGTGGCGCTGGCCTTTGGCTTTCATTGGGGCGATTATTCTCTTTACGCCCTATGTGCCGACATTTATTGACCAGATGGCGCACTCGGTCTTATCGGGCGTGGGCAGTGAAGTGACGTTAACTAGTTTGATTAATGTCACGACCTTGTTTTTGTTGTTTACACCGGAGCAGAATGTGGGTGGTTGGTTGTCGCTGGGGATAATTATGCTGTTTATACTACTCATACCGCTGCTTGCTCAGGGGTGGAGGCAGACGAAGCGAACAGCGTATCACCCGTACATCGTGCTCCTTCTGCTTCTTGCCGGCTTACCAATGTTTGTCTTTGCGCTTCTGTCGCTTCCGCCGCGCGAGCCGCTCTTTTTGCCGCGCTACATGGCGCATGTTGCGGTGTGGGTGTATATGTCGATGGGTGTATTGGCGGCGTATGTGTTGATTGATGCAAAAAAGACGAAGCAGGCTCTCCTTGTTGTAATAATTACACTATCTGTATTAGCAAGCGGCGTGGTGGTGCTGGCTCAGCGGGGCAATTATGTCTTTGATCGTCTATATAAACCGCCGGGCCAGCTAATTGCGGCAGATCTCAATGGGAGTAGCGGGGCAGGGTGCAATGACCAAACAACCATCGCTATAGACGGTCCTCAAGAGTATATCGAGCTGCTGTATTATTTTGAGCGGTGCGACACGAGGTTTGTGGCATCATATGACCCGGAGTTTCGAGGAGGATTCGCGCCGCTGCACAGTAGTAAAAAGCGCATCACGTCATCGGCTGAGCTATCGTCTCAATATGTCATAGTGATGCACTGGGAAGACGCTGTTAATATGACGATGGATGATCGATACGAGCTCATCGAGACGCGAGATTATGGCAAATATAGAGTTAATATATATCAGCTAAGGTGAGAATAATCTAACGCGGCCGCTTCATGGCAATCCGCCGGGCCGCTTTTGCGATGTGGTCGTCAATGTTTCGAGGAGTAAATTCTCCATATTTTCGTTTTGCCGCTTCAGCAATCATCCAGTCGGCAATCTTAGGATTCTTTGGAAGTAGCGAACCGTGTAAGTAGCTGCCGATAACATTGTACTTGCGCGCGCCTTCGTGTTTGTCTAGCGTGTTATTTCCAGCTCCTGTTTTGACCATCGCCAGAGGTTTTGTGTCGCCTCTAAGGAATGTCTGTCCGCTATGATTCTCGTATCCGACGATGTTACCAAACTCTTCCGAGTGCGTAACAATATTGCCAATAAGCCGCTCGCTCTTGCCGTAGGTCTCGGCATCAAAAATGCTAATTCCTTCAATGCGAGTGCCATCTTGCGTCTCAAAGAAATGCCCAAATAACTGATACAGCCCGCAAATAACCAACATTGGCGTGCCCGCTTGAGCGAGATTTTGTAATGTTGGTCCAATCCGCAACAAGTCGTCCTGAATCTTTCCTTGACCGCTATCTTGCCCGCCACCGCCAACGACAATATCGATGTCGTCGGGGAATGGGTCGCCGGGATTATATTCGACGACAATCGGCGTGAACCCGTGCCACTCCAGTCGCTTCTTCAGTACGAGGACATTCCCGTTGTCCCCATAAATATTCATGTCGCGAGGGTAAAGCTGCAGGATAGTAATGCTCCGCTCGTTCATACGCCAATTCCCCTTACTTTTGTGTAGTTTGAGAGTGCTTTACGAATGGCCAGCATGGCAGTGTAGGTGCAATAAATACGCTTTGGCCTGTCACTATTTTCCGTCAAGAAACCGTGCAGAGCTTTTGAAATATCCGTCTCGACGCTTTTGAAGGACACATCGTCATACTGTAGTCGCAATGCCATGTCGAAGGCTCGTATCCCGGATAGGTAAATGAAAAACTCTCTTTGATTATTTCGCAGGCTTTCAAATGAAACATCCCACAACCAGCTCATGTCTCGGCCATCCGCGTAGTTATCGTTAATCGCAATCATCGTTGCGTACTTTTCTGGCGAAAATGAGGACAGTCCAAGACGAAACCCGCCCGGGTTTTTTACCAATACCAGCTCGACTGGCTGTCCGTCTAGCATAATGGTTTCACCTCGCCCAAAGGCTGGCCGCACTGCCGATAGCGATGCCATGAGAGCCATCGTGTTAACCGCATCACCCAATATGTGCCGCACGCAGGCAATAGCCGCCGCCGCGTTAAACATATTGTATATGCCATTGATTTGTAAATCTGTCGAATGGTTTGAGCCGTCGAATGCGAACGTAGCCATATGGTCGTGAAAAGCGACTAGCTCAACGTCCGCAGGGATAGTCGATACGGCAACGTTGGTCTGGTCGTGAAGCGATTCATCATTCGGAAAAAGAGTCAAGAGCTCTGGCGCCAATCCAAAGTATGATACTGATATCTCGTCGGAAAGTTTGCCCGCGATGTTTCGAATATGTGCGTCCTCGCGATTGAGGGTAACACTTTTTGTCGTAGCTTTTGCAATGGTCTCAAGAAGTACTGCCGTATGATCAATTTCACCAAACCGATCAAGCTGATCTCTCATGACATTCAGTAACAAGCTGTGCGTTGGCGGGACTACTTTTGCAAAGTGAACCGCGTGCGCTTCGTCCAGCTCGAGCACTGCAATGTCCGCCTTGAGCTGACCCGTCCATGTTACTTCCCTAAGCAGCGCTGCAACCACGCCTCGCGTGAAATTACTGCCTGTTCGGTTTGTAAACACGCTCAGGCCTTGACTTTCTAGCAATTCAACAACCATCTTCGTCGTTGTTGTCTTTCCGTTTGTGCCGCTAATAAGGACCACACCCTGCGGTAGTTGTCCTAAGCTACGAGCGATGTATGTTGGGTCGATTTTTTCCACGACCAACCCTGGAAGCGCCGAGCCACCACCGCGAAGCCGCATTGCCCCGCGTACGCTCTTTCCTAAAACGGTACTGAGAAACTGTCTAACCATCTGTTTATTTATAATACCATTTGCGGTACAATAGAGCTATGTTTTTGGTGGGAATCTTTCAATGGTGGTATGGTAGCGGTTGGCTGCGCCACATTAAACGCTCCTATGCGGGTATTCTCAGAACGGCAGATTTTTTCTCGATTGGTCTCCTTCTCAAGACATTATTTAACCCATTCCGGCAAATTTCCGCCGGGAGTGTTCAGGGTCCGTTTCCCGTGCAACTCAAAGCATTTGCCGACCGTCTATTCTCGCGTTGTATCGGCGCAGTCTTTCGAACGCTAGCTATTTTTATGGGTATGGTCGTGATAACAGTGCGCTCAGTTTGGACGCTGGCGAGTATTATCATCTGGACGCTACTGCCCCTTACTCCGTGTGCGGGCGTAGCGCTGTGGATGATGGGAGTGACTCTATGAAGCCGGTATTGCAATATGGCAGTTTAAGGGCGCAGAAAGCGCGCTTTGCCGAACGATTTCGCGGCGCGTGGCTTATTGTCGTCTACCTACTCATCGCGTTATCTATACTTGGCGGTATAGTTCTCCTACTCGAGGATAATCCCCTCGGCTGGCTGGCGGCAAGCTTTGCCGGTCCACTCGCGATGATTGCCATTTGGTGGCGGGGCGATCTTCTGAGCCTGCCTGCTCGACTTCCCGCAAGAACAATTGACGATGTTTTGGCATCTGATGTGCTTGGCCGGTTGCCGCGTTCGCCGTCGCCGCGCCAAATCGCGGAAGTTGTCGGTAGCGTACGCGCGGGTCAATTCTTAGCCGTAAGGGAGGGTATCAGCGGAACATTTCTCGTCAATATCGCAAGCGAGGATCCGAATGACACGAGTGCTTTATGGGAAGCGGCAATCCGCGTTCAAGAGAGAACGAATAGCCCGAAGATAACAGGCGCCGTACTCGCGGCGGCAATCATAGAGCAGTTTCCTGAATACGAAGCCTTGCTTGCTAGTTTGCGCCTTGAGATGGTGGATGTCGATCGAGGCATTCACTGGTATGAGCGTATCAAGTGGCTTATTAATCGCTATGCCGAGAAACCTTTGCGAACTGGCGGTATCGCACGAGATTGGTCGTTCGGGTATACTCCCATCTTGACGAGGTTCGGGCAAAATATTAGCCAGCAGGTGAGTGGCGGGACAATCTTAACGAAAACCGACGTACATAAAGAACCGCTCGATCGGCTACTCACTACGTTTAGTTCGGGCGGGCGGCAAAATATCTCGCTGGTTGGACCGAATGGCGCAGGCAAAAGCACTATTGTTGCCGCTTTTGCCGAAATGTTGATTGACGGGCATGAAAAAGTGCCAAACTCGCTTCTCTATCAGCAGGTATTCTTGCTTGACGCAACGTCGCTCATTAGCGTGGCGAATGGTCGTGGCGAGCTCGAAGGGCTTGTCGCGCAAATTCTAAACGAGGCATATACGGCAAAAAATGTTATCCTTTGCCTCGATAACGCTCAAGTGTTTTTCGAGGAAGGTATTGGTTCGGTAGATCTCAGCAACGTCTTGCTGCCTATCTTAACCGCCGGACGACTGCGTATCATTCTGACTATGGACGAGCAGCGGTTCCTGCAGATTTCTCAGCGCAATACCGCCCTGGCAAATACCCTAAATGTGTTAACTATTGCTCCGACTGACGAGGATGCTACCTATGAGATTATGCGCGATCAGCTCATTAGCCTTGAGTCGCAGCACAAAGTAACCTACATGTACCAAGCGCTTACCGAAGCCTATAGGGTGGGTGATCGTTATGTGCAGGACCTTGCTATGCCAGGCAAAGCGTTAAAGATTCTCGAGGCATCGGCCGGGTATGC
>JARKOR010000109.1 GCA_029975625.1 Nanosynbacter sp.
TTTGGTCGGGAGGCTAGCTACTGTAAGGCCAATCACTGTACCAAGCGTTGGTATCGGCAACATAGCCGCTTATGGACAATTTCGTGCCGTCATTGCCCCACGTCATGCCATTCGCGCTTGCGGTTGCCGCGGCATTGACGAACGTTGTATTGCGGAGTATTTCACCAGAGCTCAGCAAGATATAGCCTCGCGAAGATTTTGAGCGCACACCCAGTGCATAGGTGTTATTTGCAAAATTGACAATAATTACTATCAACAACTCTACAATAGTAAACCCATACCTCTTACGCTTCCTGAAGCCATAGTATCAAACTATCGGGGGGGGTCAATAGAAGAAAAAGAATATTATACAATATCTTCGGCTTCGTAGCCTTCGACTGCGGCTAGACGTTGAGCGACGAAGCGGCCCAGCTCTTCAGGACTACGTACGCGGTTCCATGTCGCAAGTTCTCCGAAAGAGGTTCCGTCGTCGAGCGTGTTAGATAATTCAGATTCATTGTTTGTCATGTTTGTTCTCCTTTTTGATTTTTATTGAATCATACTTTCAGTATAGCACATATTTGACAAAAAAGCAATACCTTTTTGCGAAAAAAGTAGGGAAATAGTACACTAAAATCATATGAAGCGAGTTGTAGCGGTGAGTGGCGGCGTAGATAGTGTAGTATTGCTCGATATGCTGGCTGCTGAAGGGGCTGATATTGTTGTCGCTCATTTTGACCATGGCATTCGTCCCGACTCGGCCGCTGATGCGCGGTTCGTTAAGGCTCTCGCGGCGAGATATGGCGTGGAATATATCGGGAAACGTGAAGAACTAGGGGCGGACGCAAGTGAGGAATTGGCGCGCGAGCGGCGATACGCATTTTTACACGAAGTGGCGCAGAAACACCATGCGAAACTGGTGACGGCGCATCATCTTGATGATTTGATTGAAACGATAGCTTTGAATATGAGGCGTGGAACGCGTTGGCGGGGGCTGCGGGCGATGAGCGATGAGAGGATTGAGCGTCCCCTTCTAAAAAGAACAAAAAGCGAACTAATAGCGTATGCTCTTGAAACGCGTCTTGAGTGGGTCGAGGATGAAACGAACCTTGAAGATCGCTATCAACGCAACCGCGTGCGTAGACTGGCTGCCCCGCTGCCGGAGGCGGCGAAGCGGCAGTTATGTGAACTGTGGCACAAGCAGGGTAGATTGAAAACAGAAATAGGGAAAGAAATAAAAGAGAAGCACTTCCCTATTAAAAACCGATATTTCATGATAATGATTGAGCCAGAAGTGGCGCGCGAACTGCTTTATGAGTGTGTGCTTCGGGAGTGTGGAGTGTCTCTCCTTGGCAGGCAGCTAAGCGATATGCTATATGGCATTAGGCTTGGACGACCTGGTACTCGGTGGCAGATTGGGCAGGGCGTGGAAATGACCGTATTTAAGCGGATGTGGTCTGTGCAGGTACATGCAAAAATGCTAGAATAGGGAGAGCGATAGAATATTTGATGAAAGGAACAGTACATGGCAGTAAAGTCGCCAAAACATAATGATGGCAAAAAAGGTTTGAAGCAGATATTAAGATTGGGACTATTTTGGCTTACTATTATAGTGTTTGCCGGTTTGGTTTGGTATGCGGCGGTCTTGCCTGGCGGAGCCCTAAAAGAGGTGGCGTTGTCTGATGTGGTGAATCGCGCAAATAAGGGCGAAATCTCCAGGTTAGAGATTCAGGGCAACGAGATTCAGGTGACACCGAAGGGTGAGGACAAGCCGACGGAGCGATCAACTAAAGAGGGTGGCAGTAGTATTTACGAGCAGGGGCTCAATAAAGATGCGAATGTTGAGGTGAAAATCGTGCCGCCGTCGACAACTAATGAGACTTTGTGGAACTTGGCGATTATTATAGTGCCGGTCGTGATTATCGTGATATTTTTCATGTTTATGATGCGTCAGGCACAGGGACAGAATAATCAGGCGATGGGTTTTGGGAAGAGTAAGGCTCGCCTGTACGGGTCGGACAAGGAAAAGGTGGTCTTTGACGATATTGCGGGTAACGATAACGCGAAACAGGATTTGCAAGAGGTCGTTGATTTCTTGAAGAACCCAAAGAAATACCAGGAGCTCGGCGCGAAGATTCCAAAGGGCGTGCTGCTTGTTGGCAATCCGGGTACCGGTAAAACGATGCTGGCGCGAGCCGTGGCGGGTGAAGCGGAAGTGCCATTCTTCTCAATCTCCGGTTCAGAATTCGTCGAGATGTTCGTCGGTGTCGGCGCGAGCCGAGTGCGCGATTTGTTCTCGAAGGCAAAGAAAAACGCGCCGTGTATTATCTTTATCGATGAAATTGACGCGGTAGGACGCAAGCGTGGCTCAGGTATGGGTGGCGGGCACGACGAGCGTGAGCAGACATTGAACCAAATACTAGTTGAGATGGACGGTTTTGATGGGAATACGAACGTTATTGTGCTTGCGGCAACGAACCGCGCGGACGTGCTTGACCCTGCCCTTCTTCGCCCTGGCCGGTTTGATAGGCGGGTGAATATTACGCTGCCGGAACGTAAAGACCGCGAAGCGATTTTGAAAGTCCACTTTAAGAATAAACCGACGGACGACACGGTTGATCTTGACAAGTTGGCGGCAAAAACGGCTGGCTCTAGTGGTGCAGATTTGGCAAACATGGCCAATGAGGCGGCGATTATTGCAGCACGTCGCGGCAAGAAAAAGATTTCAAACGATGATTTGACTGAGGCATTTGAAAAAGTTGCGATTGGTCCTGAGCGCAAGACAAAAATTATGAACGACAAAGAAAAGAAAATGACCGCATATCACGAGGCGGGTCATGCGATTGTTGGACACATCCTTCCCGACTCTGACCCGGTACATAAGGTCACGATTATTCCGCGAGGCGGAACGGGCGGCGTGACGTGGTTCTTGCCTCCAGAGGATCGCAGCTACACGAACGTATATGAGTTTAAGGATATTTTGGCGCGAGCGATGGGTGGACGTATTGCCGAGAAGCTGATCTATGGCGAGGATGGCATTACGACCGGTGCGGGATCGGACCTACGCAAGGCGACGGAGATTGCCCGGGAAATGGTGATTGAGCAGGGTATGGGCACGGAGCTGCGCGACCAAGTATTCCACGAAGATAATGGCGGGCTGATGTTCGACAAGATGACTAGGGAGCGACCATATTCCGACGAGACAGCTGCGCTTATTGATAAGGAGGTCGAGACGCTCATTAAAGAGGCGGCGCATCGTGCTGAGATCGTACTCAAGAGTAATAAGTCATTTCTCGATAAACTAGCAGAAGCACTCCTGAAAGAAGAAACGCTTGAAGAGGAAGCGGTCGATAAGATTTTGAAGGGTACGACACTGCCAAAAGAGGCTATGTTGCACGCCGCCTAAGGGGTCTATGGGGCGAGTTCGGGATGCAGTCTACAAAGTAAACAAGCGGCTGACCGTTCGGTTGGCCGCAACCTTGCTAGCCGGGTCTATGCTGTTGTCGGGTCTGCTGGGATTTTTCCGCGACCGATTGCTAAACTCGGCATATATGCCCAATGAAGCGGCGGGACTGGCGGGTTATCCTGTTGGGCTTGATGCGTATACGGCAGCCTTTACGGTGCCGGATTTCATGTTTGCGATTTTGGTCTCGGGCGCGCTGAGCGTGACATTCATTCCGGTTTTTAATGCCCGCTGGGTTAAGGGTAATAAACAATCGGCCTGGGAAATCGGCTCAAGCATGATTAACTTCATGGCGTTAGTGACGATGGTCGTCAGTGTGTTGATTATTATTTTTGCAAACCAAATTACCAGCTTAATCGTACCTGGTTTTAGTGAATCGGCACATGCGTTAACGGCTAGCATGATGCGCGTGATTGCAGTCAACCCGTTTATTTTTGCTATTGCAGCGGTGATAGCGAGCATTCAACAGGCGGTGGGCCGTTTTACGTTTTATGCACTTGCGCCGGTTATGTATAATGTTGGAATTATCATTGGTATTTTCTGGTTTACTCAGGGAATAAATATCTTTGGATGGCAGGTATTTGACGGAGGGATTATGGGTGTGGCGCTTGGAGTGGTTCTGGGCTCGTTCTTGCAGCTGATTATCAGTTCGGTCGGTCTCATAGGCTTAGGTTTTGATTATCGTTTTAAACTTTATTGGCGAAACAAAGGTTTCCGTAAAGTTCTGCAGCTACTGCCGGCGCGGTCTGTTGATCAAGGTATGGATTATACAGTTAGCCTTGTTGAGTTGAATTTGTTATCGCGTATGGGCGCGGGAGTAACGCGAGCGTACAACCAGGCCTTGACTCTGCACATGATGCCAATCAATCTCATCGGCGTGGCGATAAGTAGCGCGGCATTCCCGCAGCTATCGGACCGGCTTGGCGAAGGGCGGCAAGATATGTTCCAGGCGCAGCTTCGTCAAGTCCTCCGGGTGATCATATGGCTAGCGCTGCCGACGGCGGTGATTACATTCTTTACTCGTGGCTACATTGTTCACTTCATCCGAAATACTGGTGACCCGCTGATGGCGGGCATCTTGGGCGCACTGGTGATTGCTATCCTGTTTCGGACAATTTATCACATGGCGGCGCGGGTGTTTTATGCACAGCAGGACACGAAGACTCCGCTCTATATTTCGTTTGTGTGTATTTCTCTTAATATCATACTTGCTATCGTGCTATCGATGGTACTTGATATGGGGGCGTATGGCTTAGCGTGGGCCCAGTCAATTGTGGCGGTAGTAGAGGTGACGATCTTATTTACAGTCATGAATAAACGCATGCCCCGTTTATTTAATAAAGAATTTCTCCACGCAATCAGCCGAATGCTTATTGCCACGGGCATCATGGCGATTGTATGTTATATATCCGTAGTGATGCTACCGTTTCGCGAGGCGGACAACAGTTTTTACAGCGCCTTTCCTCGTTTCCTTGTTATTGTGGCAATTAGCTTCTTAGTGTACGGCGCGATGTCGAAATTGTTGAAGCTAACCGAAGTCGACCCAATCATCTTGCGCCTACGCCGAGTACTGTTTGCCCGCTTTGATGTAAAAAGCTAGTAAATATGCTACACTAACAGAGATGAACCAATTGGAGAATATTCGGAATTTTTGCATTATTGCCCATGTTGATCACGGGAAGAGTACGCTTGCTGACCGGATGATGGAGATGACGTGCACGGTTGAGAAGCGCGACATGAAGTCGCAGCTCCTTGATTCGATGGATCTGGAACGCGAAAAGGGCATTACCATCAAACTCACGCCGGTTCGCATGAAGTACAAGGGGCGTGATCTTAATCTTATCGATACGCCCGGGCATGTGGATTTTTCCTATGAGGTTTCGCGGAGTTTGCAGGCGTGCGAGGGGGCGGTGTTGGTGGTGGATGCTTCTCAAGGTATTCAGGCGCAGACGCTAGCCAATGTCTATCTGGCGCTGGAGCAGGATTTGACAATCATCCCCGTTTTGAACAAAGTTGACCTTCCCGCCGCTGATGTGCCACGAGTTACCAAGGAGGTGATAAATCTTCTCGGCTGCTCAGAGGATGAGATTATTAAGATTTCAGCCAAAACCGGTGAGAATGTTGATCAGGTACTCGATGCGATTGTTGAACGAATTCCCTCGCCCCGCGGCGAAGTCGATGGACCGACGCGTGCGTTGATATTCGATAGTTATTATGATGATTATCGCGGGGTGATTTTGTACGTGCGTGTAGTTGATGGTCAGCTGAACAAAAACGACCAGATTTATATGATGGCGACAAAAGCCCATGGTTTGGCGCTGGAAATAGGCAAGTTGGCT
>JARKOR010000122.1 GCA_029975625.1 Nanosynbacter sp.
CGTTCAATTGCCTCGCGGCGGTCGGCAAGTTCGGTCATTTTGGCGCTTCCGCCAGCCTTTTCGATTCCTTCGCGAATCATGTTACGGATTGTCTCAGGGTCCTCATTATAGCTTTCCTCATCTGTCAGAAAAATCCTGTCCGCACCATGTGCTGCAATCTCGCCCATAATTGGCCGTTTACCTTTGTCTCGATCGCCGCAGGCGCCGAACACCAAGATAACCCGATTTTTTGCAATTCCTCGCGCTGCCGCCAGGAGCTTCTCGAGGGCATCGGGGGTATGAGCATAATCAACGATAACATCATACTCAAGTCCTTCGACCGCCCGCTCAAAGCGCCCTGGCACCGTCTCAAGGTTTGCCACACCCTCTTGAATGTCGGTCAATGTCACCCCAAGCAAGTACGCTAGGCTTGTTGCTGCTGTCATATTATGCACGTTGAACTTGCCTGGAAGCGCCGTAGCAAGCTCCAAGTGCGTTTGATGATCAATTATCACCTCAGCCTCAGTTCCTCTACGGTAAAGCTTGATGTGTGAGATTCGTGCTTCAGCCTCCTCGTGCTCGCCATATGTCATCTTTTGCTCGCTTGCTTCAAACTGATTGAAGTAGTCAAACCACTCGTCATCGCGATTGAGGATGATAAAGCGCGGATTGAGCTTGAATAGTCGTGCCTTCGCTTCGGCGTAGCGTTCCATTGTGCCGTGATAGTCTAGGTGGTCCTGCGTCAAATTGGTCATAATCGCCGCTTCAATTGGTACGCCATCAAGCTTGTGCTGATCAAGCGCGTGGCTGGTTACCTCAAGTATGACGTAGTCGACTTTTGCCCTTTTTGCCTCGCGAAAAAATCGCTGCATTCTGGCTGTCGAGGCGACGGTCGCATTCAAATCGTTTACTTTCGCTTTCCCTGCCACCTCAATAAGCGCGGTCGTAAACATTGCGGTCTTAAATTTTGCCTCTTTCAAGATTTCGTTGACGTACACGGCGGTCGTTGTTTTTCCATTTGTTCCCGTGATAGCGATAACACGCAGATGCTTGGCCGGCTTGCCGTATCGCGTGCTGACAACCCGAACTCGCCCCTTGCGATACGACGACTCCAACAGCTTCAATGCACCCGATGGTAACAGTTTCCGCGCAGTCTTCGTAAGTTGCTCTTTCATATACCTATTTTAGCATGATTTTG
>JARKOR010000144.1 GCA_029975625.1 Nanosynbacter sp.
TGTGCGCGCAATCGTAGCAAGCCGCGTGCCAATCCTGACGGGTATCGGCCATGAAACGGACGAGAGTTTGAGCGATTGGGCGGCGGACGTGGCGGCGGTAACGCCAACGAATGCCGCGCAGCTGCTCGTGCCGGATCGGACCGTGTTGATTGACGATGTGGCGAGGCAATTGCAGCGGGCATTGGATCTGGTGACGACGGCGATAGAGCGGGACGAAGAGATGACTCGCAAGGAACTCCAAAGAGGCATTGAGAGTGTTCAGAGGCGTGCGGAAGAGATGGAACGAACGCTCCTCCATAAGGAGCAACTCCTCCGGGTATTTAATCCGGCGACCGTTTTAGACAGAGGTTACGCATTGATTCGCGGCGAAATCTGCGTAGGAGGTTTGTTGGACATTGAGACGAAACAAGCGTATATAAAAGCGGAGGTAAAGGAGTATCATGAAAAATAATATGACAATCAAAGAGCAGCTGCAGCAGCTAGACGAACTTATTTCGTGGTTTGAAGGCGACGATTTCACACTCGAAGAGGCCGTGGAAAAGTTTCAAGCGGCAGAACAACTGGCAGAAGAAATTCGACAAAAGCTATCTTCGCTCAAGGGTGATATTACGGTACTTGGGCAGAAATTCGACACCGAAGCATGAACATCGTATATGGCGTTATCGGGGGAATTGTGGCCTTATTCTTCCTGGTGGTGCTGCGCGGCGCGCCATATTTGCCGAGCCGGCGAAAAGACGTCGCATTGGCGTTTGATGAACTATATCCTCTTGGTTCGACGGATACGCTTATTGATATCGGTTCGGGGGACGGCGTGGTATTGAGGCAGGCTGCCGCGCGTGGGGCGCGGGCGATTGGCTTTGAAATCAATCCGATTTTGGTAATACTTTCGCGGCTATTGAGTCTTCGTCGGCCTGGCGTACAAACAAAGTGGCGGGATTTTTGGCTAACCCCGCTACCGCCGGAGACGACAGTGGTATATGTGTTTGGTGAATCTCGCGACATTGTTAAGATGGCGGCTCGAGTACAATCGGAGGCGAACCGTTTACATAAAACTATCTGGTTAATAAGCTACGCATTCGACATTCCAGGCTTGCAGCCAACCCGTTCTTTTCGTGCACATTTTTTATATAAAATGAGCCCTTTACAATCTGCGAAGCCATAAGTATAATGAAGGATATTATGAAAAAGAATTTTTATCAGGGAAGTGTTGATGGCTGGATGATAGCCACAATCGGGTTTATCGTATTATTTTTGGTC
The DNA here is from genome assembly GCA_029975625.1 of Nanosynbacter sp. Taxonomy (GTDB): domain Bacteria; phylum Patescibacteriota; class Saccharimonadia; order Saccharimonadales; family Saccharimonadaceae; genus Nanosynbacter. The sequence continues at coordinate 1,258 of JARKOR010000144.1, forward strand.
GCAGGGGCACTTGGGGCGTGGGCGTATATTTCGTACGACGACTTGCGCACTGACGTCGATGCGAAAATTCAGCAAGCAGCAACCGAGGGCAAGCGCGAGCAGAGCGACGCGGATTATAAAAAGTACCAAGAGGAAAGTAAGAACCCTCGTATTGAGTTTGTCGGTCCAGCCGAGTATGGTCGGGTAAGTTTCACGTATCCTCGCACATGGAGTGTATATGTTGAGCAGGATGCTACCGATCGCAAGGACTACGTAGCGTATTTGCATCCGGTGGCTGTTCCCTCTATTGACAACAAAGATAGCCGGTTCGCCTTACGACTAGAGATTTTAAATAAAGACTATGATGAGGTGGTGAAAGAATACGCGGATCGACTGAAGAAGGGGGAATTGACTTCGAGTACCCCAGAATATAACGGTATTGCAACAACCCGTTTTGACGGCGCATTTTCAAAAGAAGTTCGCGGCGCTGCCGTGCTCATGCGAGTCCGCGACAAAACGGTTCGTTTCTCGACGGACGCCGATACATTCAAGCCGGATTTTCAAACAATTCTCGAGACAGTTAAACTGGCTGAGTAGCGAAGTCCGCGCATATCTGCTACACTGGAAATATGTCCAGGGGAGTGTCTGATGTGGAGCATCTTGCGGTACTACCGAGTTTATCGGTAGCAGCGCATGAACTAAAAGCGCCGCTGGCGTTAATTCGTCAGTTGAGTTTGATGGCGAACGACCATGACTTTTCCGAAGAAAACCGGCGCAGTTCGCTTGAACAGCTGACTCTGGTAGCGGAGCGATCCTTGCGGCTCGTTACCGACTTAACTCAAGTTTCTCATTCGCAAGCCTTATTGTTTCCTCTGGAGCCGGTAAATCCGGCCGCAACTTGTCGGGAGGTAGCGGGCGGCTTGACGCCGATTGCGAGGCTATATGGGCACCGCGTGTCATGGCCTTCGTCGCGCACAAAAGTGTTGGTCGTGGCAAACCAAAGATTGCTTGAACGAATAATTTCGAACTTTCTTGACAATGCACTGAAATATACTGAGCCTCAGACGCCGATTCGTGTTGCGATTTCACGTGTCGGTCAAAAAGCGCGGGTAAGCGTGCGAGATTATGGACCGCGGCTCGGGCTGAGAGAGTATCGGCAACTACTTGATGAGCTGGAGACGATGAAAACGGTGCATACCAGGCCGGATAGTAGCGGGCTTGGGATATTTATAGCATCGGAGTTTGCTAAGATGATGCATGGCGACATTGGGTTGATCCGCCATCGCGATGGTGTGACGTTTTTCGTAGAGCTACCTCTGTCGGGGCAGATGAGCTTATTATGACGCGGGTACTTATTGTCGAGGATGATCCAATGTGGGCGGGGCTCTTGGGGCAATATTGTCAAAAAGCGGGATTTTCCGTTGTTGAAGCACGATCGCCTCAACAAGCGATGGATAGAATTGATGAGGGGGTAGTAGATGTTATTCTGCTTGATATGCTGCTCGTGGCGGAAACAGGCATGGCGCTCCTCAACGAAATGCGCGGGTATACGGACCTAGCTCGTCTACCAGTGGTGGTGTGTACGAATAACCCCGTCATAACACAGGAAGTGCTGAAGCCATTCGGCGTAAGAGCACTTCTGGATAAATCGACGATGGAGCCGGCAGATGTGGTAGTAGCCTTACGGGGAGCGCTAGCATGAAAGAGGGCGAGCGAGTTAGGGCCATCGTGCTGAGGCGGACGGATTATGGCGAGGCGGACCGGGTGGTGCAATTATTGACGACAAAAGGGCGTCGGAGCGTGATTGCCAAAGGGGTGCGGCGCGAGAAAAGCAAGCTTGCCGGGGGGATTGAGCTGTTTGCTATCTCCGATGTGGTGATTCGCCAGGGAAAAGGAGATCTTGGTTTGTTAACTTCGGCGCGGATGGTGGCATTTTATCGGCATATTTTGGAAGATTATGAACGCATGCAATTTGCGTACACCGTACTTAAGTTGGTAGCTCAAGCGAGTGAGACGGTCGATGAACCGACATGGTTTACGCTGACCGCGGAAGTATTAGAGCATCTTGATAATTTGGCTGTCGATCGGCAGCTCATTGAAGCGTGGTTTTACGTTAACTATGCGGGGCTCTTGGGTGATGAATTAAACCTACGTCTGGATGTTTCGGGACACGAGCTCGATCCGGACAAAATGTACATGTATGATGAGGCGGAGAAAGCGCTTAGACTAAGCGAACAGGGGAGTATTGGGGCGGGTCATATTAAGCTGCTGAGGCTTATCAGCGCAAAAACATTGGCGCAAGTCGCGCAAATTGGCGGAATTGAACAAGTTATTGCGGATTGTTGGCTCGTAGCCCGTCAGCATGCGGCCGTCTAGCTCGCTTAATCTGTCGTTTCGTAGTACAATAAATCGTATGAATAATGCAAATGATACGATGGAAAAAATAGTAAGTCTCGCGAAGCGGCGCGGGTTTATTTATCAGGGGTCTGATGTGTATGGCGGCTTGGCTGGAACGTGGGACTATGGTCCGCTGGGCGTGGCTCTGAAGCGTAATATTATGAATTTGTGGTGGCAGCACTTCGTGGATAGCCGCGATGACATGTACGGCGTCGATGCGGCCATTCTGATGAATCAAAAAGTATGGCAGGCGAGTGGACATGTCGATACATTCGTTGATCCGCTCTGTGAGGACACGGTGAATCATCGCCGATTTCGGACCGATCATATCCTGAAAGACAACGGCGTGAATCCAGACGGGATGACGATGGAACAGATGGATGCGGCAGTAGTTGAAAATGATATCAAGAGTCCGGACGGAAATCCACTTAGTAAATCGCGGACGTTTAACATGATGTTCATGACGCATGTTGGCGCAACGAATGACGAATCATCGGTTAGTTATCTCCGCCCAGAGACCGCTCAGGGAATCTTCACGAATTTCAAGAATGTTGTCGATAGTTTTTACCCTGATTTGCCGTTTGGTATTGCTCAGCAGGGCAAAGCATTTCGCAATGAGATTGCTCCTCGTGATTTTATATTCCGCTCGCGTGAATTCGAACAGATGGAAATTGAGTATTTTGTACATCCCGAGGCTTGGGAGCAGGCATTTGACGAACTGCTAGAGAGTACGCATGAGTTTTTGGAAAGTTTAGGGCTGAGCCCGGATCATATTCACGAGCTTGACGTGCCAGCGGAAGATAGGGCGCATTATAGCAAAAAGACGATTGACATTGAATACGATTACCCAATTGGCCGAGAAGAACTCATGGGCATTGCGTACCGAACCGACTTTGACCTTGGAAATATCCAGCGCGTGAGCAAAAAGAGTATGGAATATCAAGTGAAGGGGTCTAATGAACGCTTTGTGCCGCATGTGATCGAGCCGTCGTTTGGCGTCGAGCGGGCATTAATGGCGGTGCTGTCCGAATCGTACCGAGAAGATGAACAAAACGGTGAAAAGCGAGTGTATCTGACTCTACCTAAGCACCTTGCGCCAATTAAATTTGCAGTGTCACCATTATTGAAAAACAAGCCTGAATTGGTTGAGAAGGCTCGCCAGGTATATAGCGCATTAAAGAAGAAATACGGCGCCGTGATGTGGGACGACAACGGTAATATTGGTAAGCGCTATCGTCGTCAGGACGAGATTGGGACGCCAAAGTGTATCGTTATTGATTTCCAGACACTCGAAGATGGCACGGTGACAGTCCGCGATCGCGACACGACTGAGCAGCAGCGGGTTAATATCGACGAAATTTCTTTGTAGTCGTATGAATGAGTTCTATAATGACGGCAACTCAGAAGATCTGAAATTTCTAGCCCCTCCGTACACGGTTCTTAGCCGCGAAGTTTCAAACGGTATGCAAGTAACGACGGTGATACTGGGCGGAAAGACAGAACAGTTTAAGATACCGGTCCATATAGCTGACCAAGCATCGGCCGGGGCTAGCATAGAGAGCCGGGTTGCCAGAGAAATATTAAACCGTATATATGATCAGGACATCAATGAATAAACGGAGAATCATAAGGAGGATATATGAAATACGAAGGAACAAAATTAGCAAAGTTTGAACCACGAACAGAGCCAGTGAAGGAACTGGAGATTATCGATATGGAAGTTGGTAGCGGCGAGGAAGTACCAGCCGGCTCTAAAATCACAGCGCATTACACGGGCGCATTGGTGAAAAATGGCGTGATATTTCAGAGCAGCCTGGATTTTGGAGACCCGGTGACCTTTGGGTTGAATCAGGTAATTCAGGGTTGGACGGTTGGCGTTCCAGGCATGAAGGTTGGTGGGACCAGGCGGCTGATTATTCCGGCGGAGATGGCTTATGGCGCCTCCAGTCCCGCAAAGAATATTCCGGCGCATAGTGACCTCGTGTTTGATATCGATTTGATAGCGATAAAATAAGCCGCTACCCTGGTGGGCGGCATGCACTTTTTATTTATCGTAGCGCTCATGGTATAATAGGCATATGGAACCAATTGGTATAAGAATTGTTGTTATCGGTGGGGGAACAGGAAGCTTTACGCTTCTGAGCGAATTAAAAAAGTATACACATAATATCACCGCGCTTGTCAATATGGTGGACGATGGAGGCTCAACGGGAGTCCTCCGTGACGAGCTTGGCGTGCTTCCGGCGGGCGACGTGCGCCAGTGCCTCGTGGCTCTTAGCACATCTCCGCGAGTACGAGACTTGTTCAACTATCGATTCGATGAAGGTAGCATGAAAGGCCATGCGTTTGGTAATTTGTTCATGGCGGCTCTCGAGAAGATGACTGGC
>JARKOR010000068.1 GCA_029975625.1 Nanosynbacter sp.
ATCATCGTTACGATGGCGACGAAGATGCCGTATTTGAAGTGTAATTTTCTATTTTGCGGCTATTATACGACGAACAGATGGACTAATATCCTTGTCGGTTCGATGAATACAACCAATCCAACAGCACGGCCGGCGCATGCCTTCCTTGAGTTTTGGGACAACCTGTTTGACGTGTTCGTCGCGTGTTCTCTGCTTCTTTGGGGAAATAACCCAACAGATCCATTCATTGCGTGCCAACGGCGTGAGGCCTCGCCATAGGTCTGATGCCTCCTTGTCTCCGACGAGCGCCTTTTTCAAGTCGTCCGGAAGGACGTTGTGAATTGTGCCGGCGGGAAGTGTGTTCATAGGCTTATTATAGCAAACTTGTTTGAGCTATGAGCCCTAATCTGTTACAATAGGTTCCTATGAAGACGAATGTGAAGTATACGACAGACACGAAGGTTGAATTAACCATAACACTCGGGGCAAAGGAGCTCGAAGCGGCGGAGCAGGTGGCGCTCAAGAAGCTTTCTCGCGACCTAAAAGTTCCAGGGTTTCGAAAAGGACACGTGCCTCTTGCGGTAGCGCAGAAAAATATTGACCCAAACGCATTGCAAGAGCAGACACTCGAAAATGCGCTGTCAAAAGCGGTAGCCGAGAGCTTTCTTGGCGAAAAACTTCAGGCGCTTGAACGCCCCGCAGTTGAAGTAAAGAAGTTCGTGCCGGCGCAAGAGTTGGAATTTACTGCCGAGGCCGAAGTTGTTCCACCGGTGAAATTGGGTGATTACAAAAAACTGAAGAGCAAGCGGGAAGAGGCGAAGGTAACCGCAGCGGACGTCGATGAGATTATCCAACGAATGCAAGAAAACTTCGTTGAGCGAAAAGCGGTCAAGCGCGAAGCAAAACGTGGCGATGAAGTCATTATCGACTTTACTGGTAAAAAGGACGATGTTGCCTTTGAGGGTGGTAGTGCTAAAGACTACGCACTGCAACTGGGCGACGGACAGTTTATTCCCGGGTTCGAGGACGGTATTGTTGGTCATAAGGCCGGCGAGACGTTTTCGCTCGATTTGACATTTCCGAAGGATTATCACGCAAAAGACATGGCAGGGCAGAAGGTCGTGTTTGATGTCACGCTTCGTACGGTCAATGAGCTTACGCTGCCCGAAGTGAATGATGAGTTTGCGGCAAAATGCGGTCCATTTACCGATGTCAAGGAGCTCAAGAGCGACATTAAGCGCGAAATTGCCGCGCAAAAAGAACGCGAAGCAACTGAAAAACTGAAAGACGCATTGGTGAGCGAACTAACGGAAATCAGTAAGGTGGCCTTGCCTGAGCTGCTTATTGAAGATCAAATGCGCTCCATCGAGCAAGATATGATGCAAAATCTCATGTATCGTAGCGTCACGCTTGAGAGTTACCTGGAAACGCAGAAGTTTACGGATAGGGATGATTGGCTGAAGCGAGAGGTTCGCCCTGCAGCTGAGAAGCGGGTGAAAGCGGGTCTGATTTTAGCTGAGTTGTCGAAGGTGTTGGAAATCGATATTTCTCGCGACGAGCTTGCAGCGCAAATCGAACAAATGAAGCTGCAATATGGCGCCAAAGACGCCAAGGTTGCCAAGCAACTTGAAAATCCGGATGTTCACCGAGATATCGCCAACCGGATGATTACAGACAAAACAGTCGAGAAACTAGTGGAATATCATTCAAATTAACTTGTCAAGACCATCTGGATAGGAAATACAATCCATCGTGTGACGAGAGGTTAATTTCTCAATAGGTAGGCTGCAGGGTTGGGTGCGGCGGGCTAGTAGTCTTTCCACGGGTCAAAGTCGTCCCCGTAGAAGGAGTTCGCCTTGCCGTCGGGCAGTTGGAGCGCGTAGGCTAGCGTCGCCGCAGCCAGTGCGGTAATGCCTATTATCGCGCTAGCTAGGTCGCTTACCTGCGCTCCAGCAAGTTTGGCAATTGCTACGCAGAGCAAGAGTAAGAACGCCAAAACTCCCACGACGCTACTACATGTGGCAAACTTCAGGCGCATTTCCCGCCGTTTGTTCTTGTCCATCACTGCTCCTTCCTGAGGTTCGATGGATATTAGTATAATACACTATATTATAAAAAGAGTCAAGTATGCTCGATCTGAATCTCAAAGCCCTCCATTCCGCGGGTGACGCGAGGCGGGGCAGCGCCCGAAAATTTTTCACTTTCAGTAGAAAAATTTTTAGGGGCGGACCGAGCGGCAGGACCCGAGGGGAGGGTTTTGAGATTCACATTACCCGGAGCTAGTGAAATATGGTAAAATATAAGGTATGACAAAACCGCAAAGCTACTTAATTCCAACCGTTATTGAAAAAACGCATGATGGCGAGCGAGCCTATGATATTTATTCGCGTTTATTGAAAGAGCGGATTATTTTTCTTGGCGAGCAGGTAAATGAGCAGACCGCGAACATTGTGGTGGCTCAGCTCTTACATTTGGCATACGAAGATCCGGAAAAAGATATCTCGCTCTACATTAATAGTCCGGGCGGGGGCGTGTATGATGGTATGGCAATATATGATACGATGAATTTCATCAAGCCCGACGTGGCGACCTACGGTATTGGCTTGCAGGCGAGCATGGGGGCATTTTTGTTGAGCTCCGGCGCAAAAGGTAAGCGTTACTGCCTCCCCCACGCCAAAGTAATGATTCATCAGCCGTCAAGCGGGACAAGGGGTAAAGT
>JARKOR010000069.1 GCA_029975625.1 Nanosynbacter sp.
GCAGAACGCGCAGCAGACAATCACCCTTTCGGAGGATTGTCGCACCGCAACAAGGTCCCCAGCAACGATCAAACGGCGGCATTGAACGCACAAGACCGCCCGCTTTGCCTCGCAATCAAGACAATAGTCTTGATACCCAAACGCGTTCCGCGGCAGGCGCAGAGGCAAACGCACGCCCTGCACTGTGACCACACCCCTTAAAAACGTATCGTGTCCGCAGGCCGCAATGGTCTCCGGGTTTACGATGTACCGCAACCAGCGGAACAAATGCTGGAACATTTTTGTCCTCTCTGATGAAAATGTGCTCAGCCGAATATACCACAATTCGCAGAAAGACACAACTCTTGCCAAAAAATTACAACTTCTCTGGCGCGTGGATGCCCAAAATAGCCAGTCCGGCCTTAAGCGTGTCAGCGTAAAGTGCGACTAAACTAACTCGATGTTCCTCAAGATCACCGCCTATGACACGGTTATTCTCGTAGTAACGATTGAATTCTTGAGCAAGTTCGAAGAGATAGTTACAAATATAGTGAGGCTCCAGGCTTTTGGCGGCATGCGCGACGACTTCGTGATACTCGCCCAGTTTTCGCACAAGCGCACGATCTTCCAGTAAAACCTTAGTCGGCTGGGCAAAAACGGCATTTGATTTCTCAAGAACACTCCGCGCTCTGGCGTGTGCATATTGGAGATATGGCCCGGAATTTCCCGCCAAACTAACCGTCTCATTAATATCAAACGCGATATCCCCGCCGAGTTTATACTTCGCGAACACATATTTTATCGCCCCAAGAGTCACGGCCTCGACATTTGACTCGTCACTCACCAATGAACGCACCTTTTCGCGTACGACATCGAGAACGTCGACCGCCCGCGTCACGTTCCCAAGCCGCGAACTCATTTTTTTGCCATCGGCGAAGCGTACAGTACCGTTTGTCAGGTGTGTCATAGTCCCGGCGAGTTCCGGACGAAACGTCTCGGCCGCGGCGAACACGACGCGCATATATTCACGCTGGTCGTTACCCGTAATAAGATAACGGCGGTCGAATTGATAATCCTGCTTCTCGAGCCAGATCACCCCAATATCCTTGGTTTCATATGTTGGCAAACCCCTGCTCGTCACAAACACCCGTGTATGCAGGTGCTTCGACTCATCACCCTCAAACACTACCGCGCCCTCAGATTCCTTCAGATTTCCCTTCAGTAATTGTTCGCGAACCACCTTAAGGCCAATCGGCGCAGTCGAACTCTCCGGAATATATCGCATCGGTACGACATCAATCGTCTGATAGAACGCGTCAAAATAATCAAAGCTCCACTGTCTTGTCTGCCAATAGATTTTCGCCAAGGGCGAGTCATGGTCGTTCGTATCATGAAACCCGTATATCGTCTTGTTTAGCTCGTCAATGTCGTTTTTCGTCGCCTCGTCCCCTTCGTACGCAGTCGCGCCAATCACATAACAACGGCTAATCCAACGCGAGCGCTCAAATGCGTCATCAGGGATATTGGCCAATTTCTCCGGCTTCTCTCCGCCAAGCTCCTGGCGCATGCCCCACAAACACTTTGCCACGTGCAATCCAACGTCACCGCCAAAACTTGTTCGATGTACGGTCGCTCCGCTCACAAGGAGGAGCCGCGCCAGAATATCCCCAAAAATCGTCTGATACAAGTGCCCCGTGTGCAATTCCTTAAATGCGTTCGGACAACTATATTCCAATACGACATTTTGCCCCTCGTTTAAGGCTTGCGGCTCCTCGCGAATAAGCGCAAGAAGTACGCTACCACTTAGCGTGATGTTAATAAATCCTGGGCCCGCAATTTCAACTTTTTCGTAATTTCCCGTATCGCGGAGGCTTGCTGCAATTTCTTCGGCAATTTCGCGCGGATTTCGGCCAAGCGGTTTCGCAAGTTGCAGAGCGGCATTGGTCGCAAAGTCGCCGAACTGCGGTTCAGGGCGAGTTACCTCGACCTTGATAGTTTGACCATACCGTTCCTTAATAATACCAGCAATAATATCGTTCATCAGATACCATTGTAACACCTCTGGGGCACTCAAGCTAGACAGAGTTAATCAAGAGTAATATCGTTATCTGTGGCAAGAAGCGACATTGAGCTTGGGCTCGAACCGCGGACATGTTCCAACACATAATTGAGCGCCGACATGTCGTCGCG
>JARKOR010000159.1 GCA_029975625.1 Nanosynbacter sp.
TCGTCATCGCCCTTGCGAAGGGTAAAAAGCGCTACGATAAACGTGAAACGATCAAACGACGCGACCAAGACCGAGACGCCAAGCGGCTTATGAGCGCCCGCTAATTTTTCGGTATAACGATTCTAATTTACGAACCTGTCGACGCTCCGTAAAGCGCGATGCCAATTTTTTGCTCACTTCGCCATATTCCTGGCGTTTTTTTGGACTCTTTAGGAGACTCACAATACCGCGAGCCATACTTTCGGGGGTATTCTCCACATATACGCCATTCTCTCCGTCCTTGACGACCTCTGACACACCTCGATCAATCATGACGATTGGCTTCTTTGCGTGCGCCGCCTCATGAAGCACCCAGCCTTGGGTATCCTTCAAAGAGGGGAAACAAAAAACGTCAAGTACTTCATAGGCGACCCCCAAATGCTCGCGCTCCATCGCTCCGGTAAAAACAATTCGGTCCGCGTACGGCGTCTCCTCGGCCATCTTTTCCAATGTTTTGCGATATTCAAAATCACCAACGAAAAGAAGCTTGGCTTTCGGCCGCTCCGGCGCAACATAGTCCGCGAACGCCTCAATTAAAATAGGCAGATTTTTCTCCTCGCCAAGCCGTCCGACAAACCCAAATACCTCGTCGGCCTTTCTAAATCCCCACCGACCGCGAAACTCCGCAACTTCCTTCTCGGTTGGCCGAGGAAGGGCATTCACTCCGTTGGGCATCAGGGTAATATCATAATGATAATCATCATCCTGCCACGACAACAATTGTTCCTGGCTTTTTCGACAGAGAGCAATCACCGCATCCGCCTTGCTATAGAGCATCGTGACGATTTTCTCAATAATCGCCCGGTTCCATTTTGTCGCACCCAGGCGAGGCCGATACAGCTTCAAAATCTCCCGCACGTCTTTACCGTCCAGCTTCACCGACAGCGGAAAAACTACTCCTGCTAAAGCCAATGCCCCCGGTAGTACCGCAGGGTAATGCTCAACAAACTCGTAAATATCCGTGCAATGCTGAATGACGCTCGGAATACCATATTTATCCGCCGCCCGCATACCCATGAGACCGATTTGCGACGGGGTAAAAATATGAATGATATCGAGGTTTAGTTTTTTAATTTTCTGCAACTCTCGAGGAGGGAAGAAGATTGAGGTATCGTAATCATCAAAAAAGGCGCCCTTCACACTTGGAAAGCGCACAATATGCTCGTCCTCGCAGAGTAATTCCGCCTGACGACTCGGCGACATAGACTTGGCGGGGCAGAATATATATACTTCGTGACCCAGCGCCTCAAGCTCGCGCTTTAGCGAATCAACCACAAATACGATGCCGTTAATCGACGGCCGATACGAATCGGTAAATAGTCCTATACGCATGTACTTAGTCTATTATACCATCAAGCACCGAATAGTAGAAACCAACCAGTGTTTCCGCCCCTTTTGCGCTATCGAACCGCTTTGCAATCATGCGTGTTTGTCTCACCGCGTCATCGTAGAATTTTGCATCATTCTTTAGCTTGCGAATCGCTTCCACAAACTCTTCGTCGCGCGAAGCCATAATGGCATGGCCGCGAAAGGTATTGTCGTAGTCGCGGATATCTCGTAGTATCACCGGTAAATCGGAAGCGGCCGCCTCGACGATAGCTAAACCGAACGTTTCCTGATCCGAAGGGAACAAAAACGCATCGCTCGCAGCATACCATTGCGGCATCTCTTCAAGCTCCACTATCCCTGGAAAATGTACGTTCTTAGGAGCATGTTTCACAGCCCGCACGATTTCCGCGTGTTCGGCAGCCAATTTGCCAAAAGGCATGCCGCCCACCCAAACAAACTCGACCTCCGGCATCTTATCGGCAACGGTCAAAAAGGTATCGATACGCTTACGCGGCTGCGTCTGTCCAACACCGATAACCACAAACGAATCATTGTGCACTTCTAGTTTTTTGCGAACCTTTGCTCTCCCTGTTTTAGAGGAGTAAGGAGCTAAACTAATAGTGTTATAGAGAACGCGAATCGGCTTCTTGACACCCATACACTCCAGCTCGTGTCTCGTAGAGTCCGATACGGCAAAAACCAGATCCGCCCGATTATAGAACCACCTCAGATACAGTTTTGCTATGCCGCGCCAGTATTTTGCCAACACCAGCGAACCGACCAAAGAGTCCGGCACGATATGCGCGGATACTACTTTTTTCCCTTTGCCAAACAACAAGCGACGCAAGGCAAACGTACCAATCGTATGGATATGGATGATATCAGCGGGTTCATTACTGTTGGTTAGGAGCGTTACGAACGGCAGGTCCTGTAGGCTCTTAACCGTTTCTCGGAATGCCGTATGCACACCGTGCCCCTTAACCGTAAACTCGCTCTCCGAAACCACGTTAATTTTTATCGGTCGCCCAGAATGTGCAGTTCTTCTATTAGCCATGGCCTTATTGTATCACGATACATAACTTGATAGCTCTGGACCCTTTAGAAACTACGGCGGCTCGCGCCATACGCAAGGATAGCGGTAGTAAGAGCACCCAAACCAAGCGCGTCTATGAGCGTGTCAGTAGTACCCGTTTTTGGTAATTCCGGTGGAGCTGGCGTGACAGGAGTTGTTTTACAGTCTTCCGGGTTCGTCGAATGGAGAGAACTATTAAAGTCTTCTTTCTTGATTGTTACCGGATATTTCTTATCGCTCAGGCGGCAAACAACCATTTCCTCTGGTTTTGGCACTTCCACGGTGGCGTCGTCGCAATCATCGGGATTGCCCGGCACGGTTGGCGCATCAACGCAGACGGTATTTTTAATATACCCCGATTTATATTCCGGGACTTTCGCGGTAATAGTAAAGTTTTTCGATTCACCTTTCTTTAATTCGGGGATAGTATATGTCCAAGAGCGGCCATATACCGTACCGTGACTCGCTTTAATGAACGTCACGCCATCCTCGGCTTCATCCTTTACGACAACGTCTTTTAGGTCGGTCTCGCCCGTATTCGTAACCGTCATTTGATACGTAAATTCCACATTCTTCCCAACCGCCTTATGATCTACTCCATCAACTTTCTTTGTCACTGATACACCAGGCGTCTTACAGTCTTCCGGATTCTTCGAATGCTTCTTTTCGTCGAATTCAGACTCCTTGATTGTTACCGGATATTTCTTCGTTTCAAGCTCACATACCTTAATCGTCTTTGGTTTTTCGGTCTCCTTTGGTTTTTCGGGCTCTACCGGACGACCCGTAAGCGGATTGCCGCAATCTTTAATCACCGCTCCCTGAAAACGCCCATCTTCATCGAAGAATACGTACGCCTCAAGATTATCCGAACGAAATGCGTCAGCGTTTGCGCTCACGTAGTAGGTTGTTCCGTTATGCTCTTGTGTCGAGTAGCGGGCCGAGTGAATCAATCGACCGGCAGACTTTGCGTTTGTCGCAACCGTCTTGCCGTCGACAATTACGCGACCATCTTTCGTTGTAACACCCTCTTCAACCTCTGAGTTATTGATGATGTCATCTGTTATGCCCATGCCGTCGTATATATTTTGAAGACCAGGAGTTGTGTCGTTATTATACGCATCTCTCATCTCCGAAACACTCCATACGCCGCATTTAGCGACGGAATTTGCCGAACAATCGGCGGCCTGTGCCGGGTTGATAATACTATCAACAATAACAAAGCCTGCCACGGTGGCAAGCATAATAGACGCTCCTATTAATAATCTCTTCATCGACTCCCTCCATATTCTTCTACCCCCTCTATTCCGAGGCTATTCTCATTTTATCATACATAAGCATTGTTGTCAATTAGTTTTCTTAGTTTCAGACTCCTTGGGTCCTGCCGCCTGGGCCGGCACTGGAAAATCGTTTGGGGGAAGCATTTTAATGCGACCCGGGACCCGAACATTTTCAGGGGGCGGACCGAGCCCCGGGCCCCGAGGTGATTTTGGGACTCGAGCTGCGCATAGTTGACAAAAGTAGCAGTCTGTGCTAGAATGAAAGTATAGTCATTAAAAACAAAAAGGAAAACTATGGCTGAAGATAAAATCACCCCAAAACACGAGCAGGATGATCTCACCCGCGACGACATGTCGGCGCTCAATTATGTGTTGGAACATGTCCGCGGTTCGAGCCCAAGCTCAATGTCGCTTCTTGCCACAGATAACGATATTACTCTTGATTAATCTCTGTCT
>JARKOR010000165.1 GCA_029975625.1 Nanosynbacter sp.
TCACCTAACTCGCGCGCGCAGGCGGACTCAGTCGTAATACATATATTCGTAGAACTCGCTGTCATCGGATAGGTTCCCTCCTGTGCCGTATACACCTGGATAGCTCTTATTGTTTGGCTTACGGCATTAATAATGGTCGCATTCCTGGCGCGTTGCTGTATGTTTGTATAAGCTGCAATACTTATTGCAGCAAGGATTGCTATGACTACTATGACGATGAGTAATTCTACGATAGTGAAACCATGGGCTTTTCTGTTCATGCTTTTAAGTGTACCCCCCGAGGTTGGTGTCAAGAGAAATGGTATAAAATACACCAGATGTAGCGTGGGCACGCTAGATATAGCGTACTAACCCCAGGCCAGCTCCTTTCGTCCATAGTGGCCATTCGTGGCTAAATCTTCATAGATTGGTCGTTTTAGGGCTAAGTGACCGATGATTCCATTCGGTGATAAATCGTACCCTTCAATCGTTTTCCTTTCACCGTCGACCATCGCGGTTACTTCAACCGGCCGGTCATAGCCAATCGCGTAGGCTAGACGAACCAACACTTCGTCCGCCTGGAATCTACGCACATAGTCAACGGCTATTTTCCGTGCCATATACGCAGCCGAGCGGTCAACTTTTGACGGATCTTTACCGCTGTATGCTCCGCCTCCAATAGGTATGCGCGGACCATAATTATCGACGATGAGCTTACGCCCAGTCAGTCCAGCATCCGCGTCAAACCCGCCCAAACGCCAATCACCAGCCGGGTTGATATGGAGTTCGGGGTTGCTATTTCTATATTTCACAAAACATGCAGAGACAAACTTTTGAATTTTCGCCCATTGCTTTACAGCCTGCTCCAATTCACCATGGGGCGCATGTTGGAAACTAGCAACAATCGCTGCGATTTCCTCGCCACATACGGTTATCTGAGTCTTGCCGTCATATGGCCACCGTTCATAGAGATATCTATTTAGGTCGCGCGCGAGGACAAACTCAAGAGGCAACAACTCTGGCGTCTCGCTTGTCGCGTAACCAATCATCACGCCCTGGTCGCCCGCACCGCCCGCGTCTACGCCGGCAGCGATTTCCGGGCTCTGAACGGCAATGTTTTCAATTATTTCGAGCCCAGGCCCGGCGATTCGCTCGACAATTGGCGCAATATCAATCACCGCCTGGCTTGTTATCTCGCCCGTAATATAAACTCGTCCGTGACCGCCCATCACCTCAATTGCCGTTCGCGCATTTGAGTCGGCAACCAAGTGCGCGTCCAGTATCGCATCGGCAATCCGATCACATAATTTGTCTGGGTGTTTTGGCGAAACAAACTCCGCCGTCTTGAAAGATTGATTCATATCTTTCCCTTTCATCGGGTTGGAAGGAGCACCACTGTCAGCTAGCAAAACTGGCTGGTTGCTGGCGGGTCGTCGAGCCAAATCTCTCGCCGCACTCTGGATAATTAATTGTAAATGCTACTTATATTATAGCACAGTCTGTTCAAGCCGTTTAATAATTGGCGAAATATCTTTATCGGATAGCGTTCGATCGTAGCTTGTGAATGTTAACCTGAATGATATCGTCTTGGCCTGAGGATCATCTTCCGGCTGGTAAATTGAGACGGGTCGGACATCTACGGTTAGGTCGGTCGCCTTCGCGGCCTTCTCTACTGCCTCAAACACCTCGTCATATCGCTGATTGCCCGAAACTCTGATCGATACATCCTGAGACACGGACGGATAGCGGCTAAGCGGACGATAAGTCAGGTTGTGCTCTGAAGCAACTTTCACTAATCCCTCAAGGTCGAGTGTCACCGCCGCCACATATTCCGGCAATTTAAAGTTCTTTATGACCGATTGTTTTAGCTCGCCAATCATGCCAATCAAAACGCCATCGGTCGTTTCGATTAGCGCGCTCCGTTCAAGGTCAAACGGCGCCGTCACGGCATAATTCATAGCTTCGGTGATTGGTTTATATATGAGCTGGCAGCCTAAATCTTTAGCGAGCCGATCAACCAAGCGCCTTACTACGTAAAATGGCGCGCCGCTTCCTGGTTTTTTGCGTGCATAAACCGCGTCAACGAAGTTAATCTCTTTCGGTAGACCATCATCATCGTTGGCGTGATATCTTTTATTGTGTCCGCGGCCAATCTCGAACAACGTAAACTCATCGTGTCCCGCCTTGATATTCAGATGGACTTTGTCGAGCAAACTTGGCAGAACACTCAGGCGGTAATATTGTAGATCGGGGCTAAGCGCATTTGATAGCTTAAACGCTTCGCTCGGATCCTGCTCGGCTCTTTTCAGAACGTTTTCGTGTACGAAACTATAGGTCAGCACCTCGTTTGCGCCTGCCCGCCTCAAACTTTCCCGCACCTGCTTTTTAGCTTCGCGAACCACATTTTTTGGCGCCGGTTTCGTACTTCGAAGCGGAAGTTCTCTAGGTAGTTTATCGAATCCATATAGCCGGCCGACCTCTTCAACGACGTCTTCCGGTAACTCAATATCTGTTCGCCAGAACGGTACGCGGTACTGAAATTCGTTCTCGTTCTTGCCTGCGTCATCGTGCGTTTCAAACTCTACATTACGCAAAATCCGTATAATCTCACTACGCGGTATTACGAGCCCTAAACGTTTGCTAATAAATTCAGTCGAAATGACTTCTGGCGCACTGTGGCCATATTTTTCCATCTGGGATGGCGCGGTCTTGTCAATCGTCGGGTCAAACACCTGGCTCGCCTGCTGTCCAGGTATACTATCCATTAAGCGAGCCATGATTGCATCATTTTGTAACGGTGATTGCCCCTTATTAAACCGTGTTACGGCGTCGGTAAACAGACCGTGCCGCATGCTCGTTTTTCGAATAGTATACATATCGAAATTCGCAACTTCAAGCACAATATTCTTCGTTTCGTTCGTCACCTCGCTATCCAAGCCACCCATGACGCCGCCAAGTCCAATCACCCCCTCGCCGTCAGCGATAACGATGTCATCTTCGGTCAATTCGTACGTCTTGTTGTTTAGTAACGTTACCGTTTCACCCTGCTGAGCCATACGAGCGCTAATCTTGTGCCCGCGAAGCTTGTCGTAATCATACGCATGGGTCGGTTGCGCGGTCATGAGCATAATGTAGTTTGTTGCGTCCACGATAGTGTTAATCGGTTTAGCGCCCATTGCCACTAACTGGCACCGCAGCCGAAGCGGGCTCGGTTTTACCTCTACGTCTTTGAGAGCTGTTGCCATAAATCGCGGAACACTCTCGGGAGCATCGTTAAACACTTCCAGCTCCAAGCCGCTCGCTTGAGCAAATTCCTGCGTTCGCGTGTACCAGTCCGGGCTAGTGAATTCCTTACCAAAAATCCCCGCAATTTCCCGCGCCACACCTAGCTGCCCGAACAAATCCGGCCGGTGAGTGAACATTTTGTTCTCGATATCAATCACGTAGCTATCGAGACCGAACATTTCAGCAAAGCTTGCCCCCGGCGCAAGCTTCTTTCCTTCAGGCAAATCCGCCTCGGTAATCTCGACAATACCCGCATGGTCGCCGCCAATCGCCAGCTCATCCGCCGCCGACAACATGCCCTGGCTCAATATACCACGGAGTTTGCGCGCACCCAGCACAAACGGCTCCGCGTCATCAAAGCTTGCCGGTACAACACTCTCAGGGGGCAGCCACACCGCCCACATGCCCGCGTGAACATTTGGCGCGCCACACACAACTTGCACAAGACCATCTTCTTCGCGTTTGGCGCTCTCGACTATACTTCCATCATCAATCAGACAAACACTCAACTTGTCAGCGTCAGGATGCTTCTCGCACTGCACGACTTTTACAATTCGCGCGTCTTTATATTTCGCGCGCAGGTCAATAATTTCCTCAACGCCACCAAGCTGCGCGTTAATTCGAGTCACCAATTCATTTACGGGCGGCAACTCAAACCCAACCAATTTTTGTACGATATTTACACTAACTTTCATCTTACCCTAAGTATACAATAAAACGCCATCCGTCGCCACAGATACCGCCTAGCACCCTATCGTCTTTTGTTTTTTATTTCTTCTATGCGCTCAAGTATGTCTGTGGGAGAATTGTGAGGCTCTTTATATACTGGCTTAAATGCACCTTCATCAGGGTATCTATCTGCCACCCCTTCCCCAAGAGGAGCAAAGAGGTTACGCTGATCGGAGACAGCAAAAGTACCAAAGGGCACCGCAAGCACATTCTTCAACACATGACCACACGTCCGCTGGGTAATCGAACCCGTCTTTAGGTGCTTCTTGCTCGCCATAGCCACATCCCACCACGTAAAGCCATCACCCTGCGGTAACTGCACCGCACCAAGACTTCCCTGTCCGATAACGACAATGCTGGCGATATTCGGATTGCGAAAACTAGCCCGAAGGGTTGCCCTATCTGTTATAGGGTAGAGTTCGACGGTCTTATAATTGCCCAGCATCTTTTCCGTATCCCGTATCAGCTCCCCTTCTTCCTCAAATGCCTCAATTTGTTCCTCAGGGGCCAAATCTCCACTGTTAAACGTCGCTCTCGATACGTGTATAGCTAGCGTGCCTAATTTCGGCTCAAGGCTTAGCCTACCCCTCTCCAGAAGGTCTTCTCGTCTTCCATGGAATCGCTGCACGTCACGCCGAAATTGGTCCCGCTCACGCTGTGTTGTCATCTTCTCATTATATCACAAAAGCATATGCTTTGTCAATGGCTCTACGACCCGAGCTCATGATTTCTCTGCAAGTAGAGTTTGAAACTCAAATTCTTATTAAAATTGCTCCAAAAAGTCCAGTTTGCCACTCTCAAAATGACGAACGTCCTCGATGCCATATTTCATCATGACTAGACGATCTATGCCGCAGCCAAACGCAAAACCCGTGTATTTCTCCGGGTCGATATCGGCGGCGCGAAGCACATTGGGGTGAATCAAGCCGCAACCAAGGAGTTCAATCCAACCCTCGCCGGAGCAGACTTTGCAGGTCGCATCCTTGCCTTCACAAAACGGACAGCTCAGCGCAAACTCAAAACTCGGCTCGGTGAACGGAAAATAGAACGGGTTGACTCTGACGTCAAGCCTCTTGCCATAATATGCCTGCAAAAACTCCTGCAAGGTCGCGATGAGATTACCGACATTCACGCCTTTGGCGACATACACACCCTCGACTTGATAGAACGTGTGCTCGTGGCGCGCGTCAAGATCCTCATTGCGAAATACCCGATCAGGCACGATGGCCGCAATCGCCTCGCCCCGTGTTAGATTTTCTCGGTATTTTCTCAGCACGCGGTTTTGCATGGTCGAGGTATGCGCGGGCGCAATGAGCCGCTCGCCATCGGCATCTGTTTCTTCGGTCATGAATGTATCATAATCATCGCGCGCAGGATGACCTTTGGGA
>JARKOR010000072.1 GCA_029975625.1 Nanosynbacter sp.
TATAAGAGGGGTGCGTAATGCGTTTCGTAATGTGGTGCGTACTGGTTCGATTGTTGTTATTTTAAGCATCAGCATTGGGTTGGTGATTGCCATGCTTGCCGCAAGGCAGGCGGTTGATACAAAAATTGAGGATCTAAAAAGCTCCGTTGGCAATACGATTTCTATTTCGCCAGCGGGATTTCGCGGGTTTGAAGGTGGTGGCTCGGCGTTAACGACTGAGCAGCTCGAAAAGGTTAAGGAACTTGCTCATGTTACGGGAGTGACGAGCAGCCTGAGCGATCGCTTGTCGACGGATGATACGACAAATCTCGAAAGCGGCATTGAGCTTGGTTCACTCGGCGGTCGGTTTGCACCGCCTACGTCGTCGGGCTCAACGACGGCTCCTTCGACCGAAGGTAGTGAAAATACCGACACTGAGCAGCCCACAATGTCTCGCGGCAATCCGATGTCATCAATTACTATTACGGGCGTGGATAATGTAGAGAGCGCAAGTATATTTGGAGGAAGTAGTGTCACGTGGACGAGCGGTCAAGCATTTGATGCCACGGCGGACGATAATGAGGCTGCTATAGGCAAGGCATTGGCGGAGAAGAATAGCTTATCGGTTGGAGATTCATTTACGGCATACGGCCAAGAGTTGACAGTGGTTGGTATATACGATACGGGTACGGAGTTTGCGAACAATGGCGTCTTCGTTTCGCTGTCTACGCTTCAACGTTTGTCTGATCAGGCGGACTCAATAACAAGCGCAACCGCGACGGTTGATTCCATTGACAATCTGAGTACTGTCACGACTGCTATCACCGATACGCTTGGAAGCGATACGGTGGACGTGACGAATAGCCAGGAGACGGTTGACTCAACGGTGGCTCCGTTAGAGAGCGTGCGGACTATCGCGCTATATAGTCTGATTGGCGCGGTTGTCGCAGGATCCGTTATCATTTTGCTGACAATGATTATGATTGTCAGCGAGCGACGGCGGGAAATTGGTGTCATGAAAGCTATTTGCGAGACAAATAGCTCAATCATGAAGCAGTTTGTAGCTGAGGCGATGACCTTAACGATTATGGGGCTCGCGGTTGGTTTGGTGTTCGGTATTGTGGCCGCTACGCCAGTAACAAACATGCTTGTGAATAACTCAAGTTCCACAGGAACGTCGCAGAGCGCAGCCGGTCCGAGTGGTCGGTCTGGCAGCGGAGAGCGAACGCCTGGTGGTGGAAGAGGTGCTCAGGGCGGCGGATTTGCCGGCGGTCGCGAGGCAGTACGAGGTATTAGTCAAACAGCGGAGAACATTCAATCATCAGTTGGTATCGGAACGCTGCTTGCCGGGGTGTTTGCGACCCTACTGATAGCACTCCTTGGTAGCGCA
>JARKOR010000073.1 GCA_029975625.1 Nanosynbacter sp.
TCCGGAACGCTATCTGCATTATGTACTTGATGTCATCGCCGACTGGCCTGTGAACCGGGTGGGTGCTCTGCTCCCGTGGCGGGTTACTCTGCCTGCCTGACCAGCTTCACTTCGTCAATACGGTTCTCACTGCACGCTTACAAACAAAACCCGCCGTAGCGAGTTCAGATAAAAGAAATCCTCGTCAGTGCGAGGATGCTGTTCATTGCTGCTATACACTTTTTTGCTCTCAACGTAAGCGGTAGCCCATTCTGTTGGGTTGGTGCAGTTGCTTTTAGGAAATGCTATTTACCCCTTAAATGTCGGCTGAAAGAGCTAAAATCCATGCAAAAAATTTACGCAATTTTGTGTATTATTGTGCAGTAAGTAATGAGCTATTTTCTGCGCAAAAAATGGATGGTAAATTTGTCCGGGTCAGGAAAAATTTTATGGGCGCTAAACATGAAAAAAGATTCGTATCCTTATTTGATTTGCATGACAGTTTCAGGGCTGATCTTTATTTTCCTTTTCTTCTGGTGGCGGGCAGATATCTACAGGGTCACGTTTCTTAATCAGAGTATATCCCACTATTACATTCTGTTTAGCATGGGAATAGCTTTTCTGTTATCTCTGTTTTGGGTTAAGAAGGGGATAGTAAAACAAAGAGGCTGGAAGAGTCTGTCAGCATACCTTAAGGTTTATGCAGGGATGTGCATATTTGCTGGATTTTTTCTGATTATACCCCTTACGACACTAACTTATTTTTTGCCTGGAGAGACATCGTCTTATGTTGCACCGTATCGGTATACTTCCGGTAGTTCAAAAAGTTGTTCTGGAGCTGAGGTGGATGACCCCGATCTACATGAGAATATTCGCATTTGCTATCCGTATGGCAATTATGAGTACGATAATATTATCTATGTTGAAAAGAAAATTAATATATTAGGTGCGGTAGTGACATATGCACAGACCGCGCGTGATGATACTGAATGATATAGTATATAGCGGGCAAGTTTTAGTTAATTTATCGAGGTAATATAATTTACCTCGACTCGTTTGTTCTGGTATTAATATTTCGCTTTACGACCGATTTTTATCTGATGATATCATGCGGTTTTCATATACTGACTTACTGTCTTTTCTCCGTTAGCGATTTTCTCCTGCTCAGCGATGATTTTATCTTTGGCTTCTAGTTAATTTCGCTCACTTCGAACCTCTCTGTTTACTGATAAGCTCCAGATCCTCCTGGCAACTTGCACAAGTCCGACAACCCTGAACGACCAGGCGTCTTCGTTCATCTATCGGATCGCCACACTCACAACAATGAGTGGCAGATATAGCCTGGTGGTTCAGGCGGCGCATTTTTATTGCTGTGTTGCGCTGTAATTCTTCAATTTCTGATGCTGAATCAATGATGTCTGCCATCTTCCATTAATCCCTGAATTGTTGGTTAATACGCTTGAGGGTGAATGCGAATAATAAAAAAGGAGCCTGTAGCTCCCTGATGATTTTGCTTTTCATGTTCATCGTTCCTTAAAGACGCCGTTTAACATGCCGATTGCCAGGATTAAATGAGTCGGTGTGAATCCCATCAGCGTTACCGTTTCGCGGTGCTTCTTCAGTACGCTACGGCAAATGTCATCGACGTTTTTATCCGGAAACTGCTGTCTGGCTTTTTTGATTTCAGAATTAGCCTGACGGGCAATGCTGCGAAGGGCGTTTTCCTGCTGAGGTGTCATTGAACAAGTCCCATGTCGGCAAGCATAAGCACACAGAATATGAAGCCCGCTGCCAGAAAAATGCATTCCGTGGTTGTCATACCTGGTCTCTCTCATCTGCTTCTGCTTTCGCCACCATCATTTCCAGCTTTTGTGAAAGGGATGCGGCTAACGTATGAAATTCTTCGTCTGTTTCTACTGGTATTGGCACAAACCTGACTCCAATTTGAGCGAGGCTATGTGCCATCTCGATACTCGTTCTTAACTCAACGGGAGATGCTTTGTGCATACAGCTCCCCGTTTATTATTTATCTCCTCAGCCAGCCGCTGTGCTTTCAGGGGATTTCGGATAACAGAAAGGCCGGGAAATACCCAGCCTCGCTTCGTAACGGAGTAGACGAAAGTGATCGTGCCTACGCGGATATTATCGTGAGGATGTTTCATCGCCATTGCTCCCCAAATACAAAACCAATTTCAGCCAGTGCCTCGTCCATTTTTTCGATGAACTCCGGCACCATCTCGTCAAAACTCGCTATATACTTTTCATTCCGCTCAATCACGACATAATGCAGGCCTTCACGCTTCATACGCGGGTCATAGTTGGCAAAGTACCAGGCATCTTTTCGCGTCACCCACATGCTGTACTGCACCTGGGCCATGTAAGCCGACTTTATGGCCTCGAAACCACCGAGCCGGAATTTCATGAAATCCCGGGAGGTAAACGGGCATTTCAGCTCAAGGCCATTGCCGTCACTGCATAAACCATCGGGAGAGCAGGCGGTGCGCATACTTTCGTCGCGATAGATGATCGGGGATTCAATAACATTTACGCCGGAAGTGAACTCAAACAGGGTTCTGGCGTCGTTCTCGTACTGTTTTCCCCAGGCCAGCGCTTTAGCGTTAACTTCCGGAGCCACACCGGTGCAAACCTCAGCCAGCAGGGTGTGGAAGTAGGACATTTTCATGTCAGGCCACTTCTTTCCTGATCGGGGCTTTGCTATCACGTTGTGAACTTCTGAAGCGGTGATGACGCCGAGCCGTAATTTGTGCCATGCATCATCCCCCTGTTCGACAGCTCTCACGTCGATCCCGGTACGCTGCAGGATAATGTCCGGTGTCATGCTGCCACCTTCTGCTCAGTGGCTTTCTGTTTCAGGAATCCAAGAGCTTTCACTGCTTCGGCCTGTGTCAGTTCTGACGATGCGCGAATGTCGCGGCGAAATATCTGGGAACAGAGCGGCAATAAGTCGTCATCCCATGTTTTATCCAGGGCGATCAGCAGAGTGTTAATCTCCTGCATGGTTTCATCGTTAACCGGAGTGATGTCGCGTTCCGGCTGACGTTCTGCAGTGTATGCAGTATTTTCGACAATGCGCTCGGCTTCATCCTTGTCATAGATACCCGAATCAGGTAAACACAAAAGACAAACTAACAAAAGACAATATAAAACCTTTTTCGTCAGAGAATTCTGGCGAATCCTCTGACCAGCCAGAAAACGATCTTCCTGTGGTGAAACCGGATGCTGCAATTCAGAGCGGCAGCAAGTGGGGGACAGCAGAAGACCTGACCGCCGCAGAGTGGATGTTTGACATGGTGAAGACCATCGCGCCATCAGCCAGAAAACCGAATTTTGCAGGGTGGGCTAACGATATCCGCCTGATGCGTGAACGTGACGGACGTAACCACCGCGACATGTGTGTACTGTTCCGCTGGGCATGCCAGGACTGATCTTACCCAGCAATAGTGGACACGCGGCTAAGTGAGTAAACTCTCAGTCAGAGGTGACTCACATGACAAAAACAGTATCAACCAGTAAAAAACCCCGTAAACAGCATTCGCCTGAATTTCGCAGTGAAGCCCTGAA
>JARKOR010000185.1 GCA_029975625.1 Nanosynbacter sp.
GAACAGGTTATTTTCTCAGGCAAAGGCTGCCGGCATGAAAATCTGTTTTAACCCTGGTAAGCGCGAACTTGCAAAGCCGGAGGAGCTGCGCGGATTACTTGAGGATGTGGATGTTCTTCTCGCGAACAAAGGGGAAATGCAACAGATGTTTCAGGGCGATGATTTGATAGAATTGGTTCTTCATGCGTTGAACGTAGTCCCAGTAGTACTGGCAACCGATGGCGGCAATGGAGTCGCAGCAAGCGATGGAAAAACGCTTATTCGGGCCGGACGTTATGAAGATGGCAAGGTGGTTGATCAGACAGGCGCCGGAGATGCGTTTGGCTCTGGTTTTTTGAGCCAGTGGGCGACAGGAAAGAGCTTACGCGAATCGGTAATCTTTGCCAGCGCGAATTCCTTGTCTGTTGTCGGAAAGATGGGCGCAAAAACAGGGATTTTGCATCGGGGCGTACGTTTGCATGAAATGCCGCTGCACGAGCAGCCGCTAGAGAGGAGGGGCGAGCATGGCGCATAAGTTAATTCAGTTGTTGCACGGTTCGACGCGCGATAGCCTGGCTTTACAGGAACTCCAGCGAATGACTCGCGATGGCGTGGATGTCGTGCTTATCGCCGATATTATGGCGCGAGCGCATCGGGTGCTCAGACAGCTCGGGCTCGACCCGTCCGATACGACCGCCGAGGAAGTGTATCTTGCACTAATGAGCGCAGTCCAGACGGAACAGTGGCGAACGCTACTTAGCGAAACGGAGTTTGTCCTCCTTGATGTCGATGGGCAAATCATCTCGTTCCATCCGGTTGATGTCATAAATAATTATCATCATCAGCTACCTCTTGAAAAACAGAGAACAGCCTTTGCGAAGCAGGGGCTTAGTTGGGAGATTACCCGCCGATATAAAGAGCACGCAAACACTCAAGAAGAGCGAGTGAAGGCTGTGGCTAGCAGTGCTCATTGGGCCACCGAAGAGCCTCCCTTCTGCCAGACTGAGCCGGATAAACCAGCCGTGTTGACGATTGGCGATATTGCTACGGAAGCGTTCATTACTCTGGGACGTGAAAGCGTCGATATTATTGGTACAAAACCTCGACAAAAAATCGCGTTAGATCTTGGCGCCCGAATAGCTTGCCACAACACAGCCATTCAAGATGCGGTTGGCGGAGCAGCGAATGCCGCCGTGGCATTGGCGCGGCTTGGTATGCAAGCGGGGCTCATGGCGTGGCTTGGCGACGACACGGCCTCTCGTCGGAGTCTGGCCCATCTTCGGAGCCAGGGAATTGATATGAGTGGTGTCGCAATAAAGAAGAATGCCCGTTCGCATTACCATTACGTGTTACGTCATGGACTAGAGCGGACGATTTTGGCGAACTATGAGAACTTCGAATATCGGTGGCGCGAGCCGGCGTGCAAGCCGGATTGGATATATCTTGGCATGATTTCGGATAAGTCGCAGGTGCTGCATGAATCCCTCCTGGATTACTTGACGAGATACCCTGAAGTAAGTTTTGCGTTTGTGCCTGGACCGTCGCATTTTGAGTGGGGCGCTAAAAAGCTTGCGGGTCTGTATGCGCGGGCAGACGTGCTTATCTTGAATATGAATGAAGCAATGATCGTCACGAAACGACCTGTGCGCAACGTGAACGTACTTCTAAAACAACTCTTGGCGTTGGGGGCAAAATCGGTTATTATTACCGACGGACTAAAGGGCGCATACGCGACGGATGGTGAATATACATATCGTATTCCTGCATATCCCGATGCGAAAGACCCTGTCGATCGCACGGGTGCCGGCGATGCATTTGCCGCAACGATTGTTGCTGAGCTAGCGCGAGGTCGGAATTTACAGGAAGCACTTCAGCATGCGCCAATTAACAGTATGAGTGTAGTCGGGGAATTAGGGGCGCAGGCAGGACTACTCACCGCGCAGCAGGTTGAGGAGTACAGCAAACGAGCTCCTAGTGAGTACGAAGTGAAGCAAACCCCGCTCGTTTAGTGGGCGCAATATGTTTTATTATTTTTGATGAGCGCAATTGTCTCGTCAATGTCGTCAGTAATGGTATATAAGCTTGTGTCGTCCGGCGAAACGGTCTTGAATTTGTCAATCATAGTCTTGCGAACAAAGACGTCAAAATCCGTCCAGAAGTCACGACCAAACAAAATAACCGGTGCCTTGTTCGTTTTACCTGTTTGTATGAGCGTGAGTAC
>JARKOR010000206.1 GCA_029975625.1 Nanosynbacter sp.
AGCCATGGGTGTTCGGACGAACTCACGGGTGAAGGGGTATGCCAAACAGAGTAAACTTGAGGGTAGTTTGCGCCAAATGCGTGGTCGTATTATTGCCGTGTTGACCGAACGCGGTCCGTTGGCTGATGCTTCTTTGCGCCAAGCGGTGGACGCCGATGAGCGATATCAGCTCGCTCTGACGGGCCTACAAAAAGATGAACTCATACACCAGAAAGACGGCATTTGGTATACTGGATATTATGACGAAACAACAACGTCTTGACGAGCTCAAGGCTGAAATTATTGCGGAGAATATTTGTCCGGAGCTAGCAGCG
Organism: Nanosynbacter sp.; assembly: GCA_029975625.1. Taxonomy (GTDB): domain Bacteria; phylum Patescibacteriota; class Saccharimonadia; order Saccharimonadales; family Saccharimonadaceae; genus Nanosynbacter. The sequence continues at coordinate 315 of JARKOR010000206.1, forward strand.
CATGCAACTCAGCTCGTAATGGGCGATGGCAATCCAGATGCGGATATCGTGTTTATCGGCGAAGCGCCAGGCAAGCAAGAAGATGAGCAGGGTTTGCCGTTTGTTGGTACGGCCGGCAAGTTCCTAAACGAAATGCTCGCGCAGGCAGGAATGACGCGCAGTGATGTATATATTACGAACATTGTTAAATACCGGCCCCCGAACAACCGCGATCCCGAGCCGGAAGAGAAGCGCCAGTTTTGGCCATATCTCCTTCGTCAATTGGAAATTATTGAGCCAAAGGCCGTCGTTACCCTTGGGCGACATAGCGGGGCCGCGTTCATTCCAGACCTGCATATTTCTCGCGACCATGGACGGGCGAGGTGGGTGAAATATCACGAAGCTACGTTTTTGGTTATCCCGCTCTATCACCCAGCGGCAGCGTTATATAATGGCGGACTTCGCCAAACGCTTATCGATGATTTTTGCCGAGTGCCCGAGCTGATCGAAAAGTACGTACGGCCTGGGTCCTTGAGCGAGGGTTAGGGGTTTTTCTCTTGCACATAGTACTTTGCTTATGCTAAAATAAACCCAGTAAAACACCAGAGAAACAACCACGGAGAAAGGAGCAACTAGTCTATGGCACGCCTACCCAAACCCGGCTCCGATTAAGGCAAATGGGGTGAAATACTCAATGACTATCTTTCTCAAGCTCATACAGACACTGGAACTCTTAAAGACAATACGGTAGGGGCTGGCCAGCTCCAAAACAATAGCGTTGGAACATCACAGCTTCAAGATAGCTCCATTACTACCCCAAAACTCGCAGATAACTCAGTAACAACAACCAAGCTTGCAGATAACTCCGTCACCACCGCAAAGCTTGCAGGCGTAGGACAACCCAACGGTATAGCTACCCTAGACACAAACAGTAAACTAAACGAATCCCAAGTACCGGACAGACTCACTGAAACAGCTATCACTAACGAGATCACAGAGCAAGTGACTCCTTTGGTGGAGCAGGCTGCCGACTCAGCAACCGCGGCCGCAAGCTCTGCCACCGCAGCCGAAACCGCCCGCACTGGTGCAGAGACAGCCCGCAACCAGACTGAGGCAGCTGTCACTTCCGGTTTATCCTGGACCGGCACTGTTGACCTCACTACCACCGCACTCACACCCGTCCTACTGAGGGCAACACTGACTGGCAATGTCACAATCACTTTACCAACTCCACCTAGCAACCGCGCCTACACCGT
>JARKOR010000083.1 GCA_029975625.1 Nanosynbacter sp.
AGAGGATGATTCTGGAGAAGATGGAAATTAGCGTGCCTGTGGAGGCGAATATGGTTATTAAAAAGGGCGGAGCTTAGGTTTGATCTGCCCTGCAGCCAGAGGCGAAAAAAGTTTTGGCATTTGATGTACTGACCAATAATGTCATCCAGGACATGGCCTACTGCCAGGGGGCTGTGGAGTTTGGCCCATTTAATGGCTCAGACGGCAAATTATTGAACTCTTGAAAATAATCCATTCTAAATCAGACGTCTCACAAGGCCGCGCTTTTTGGCATATTCATCAAGGTCCTCAAGCTCATCCTTGTGCATCTCATAGTACTCCCAAATATCGTCAGAGCACTTGGTCTCTTCGCCCTTGGTTATCACGCCTTCAAAATCCCGGTCGGAGAGTTGTTCCTTTTTCGTTAGTCTGGTCTTGCTGCTGGCCATCATAATGCTATAGGTCTCCTCTTGTATATCCGTTCTCTATTCATTTTATCCAGTTCTTTCCTGGCTGGCCGGAGCATCTTCAGCGAGAACGACACAACCGATCACTTATCTTTTTGCATTAATTCTTAACGCCAGAACAGACTCTATTTTTTACTTAAGACGTATCTTTTCGCTTTCCGCCCTTAAAACCAGAGTATGCATGCCCATACGCGGCCCTCCTGCGCGCTCGTGACCGCGCATGGTAATGAACTCCTGTCCCTTAGATGATGCCCATGAGCCTGGTTGGGGATCAGTGCATCGATTGGGCTAACAGAATAACATTTTTCATTCCTTTGCGGCTCTACATCCTGAAAGGAGATCTACGACTCGTCAATAGACGCCACAAGTTAAGAAATTCATCTTCTCAGTCCCCTCCATTTGGCGCCAACATCCAAAAGCAGTAGCCTATATAAACCGGCCTGTTTCAGATCCCCAGAGAGGAATTCGTCATATGAATCTCGATCAGAATCAAGGCACAAGGATCTGGGACCGCAATGCAGAAGAGTGGCATCGATCCTATGGCGAGAGGGATCCGAACCGCGGCGATCTACTCGACCCACTGATCCTCGATTTGCTGGGTGAGGTGAAGGGAAAGCGGATCCTGGATGCAGGTTGCGGTGACGGCTATCTCAGTCGCAAGCTGGCCAGGCTTGGCGCTAAGGTCACCGGGGTGGAGATCTCAGAGAGGATGCTAGCCTATGCCAGGGAAGAAGAGGAAAATGAGCCTCTAGGAATAAGCTATCGTCTTGCCAGCTGCGCCTCTTTGCCATTTCTCCCAGCGTCGGCGTTCGATGTGGTGCTGACCAACAATGTAATCCAGGACCTGGCCGACTATCAGGGTGCTTTTCGGGAGTTTGGCCGTCTCTTGAGGCCGGGCGGAACCTATCTGCACATCGCCAATCATCCCTGCTTCATGACCCCTGTCTGGGGATGGGTCAGGGATGAGGAAGGGCGAAGGCTGCACCGAAAGGTCGACTATTACTTCCAGCGGGGCCCATTTCTCTGCCCCTGGGGAGCGAAATCCGGCATGGAGCCCACCGTCTACTGGCACCGGACTCTGGGGGACATCATGAACGAGCTGATCTCCTGCGGCTTCGATATCTGCAGGGTGATCGAGCCCGAGCCCCCGGAGTGCTGGAGGAGCATGTGCCCGGATCGGATGGATGGCGCTCGGATACCTGATTTTCTGCTCCTGGTCTGCAGGAGAACGCAGCCAAGCAGGACTTAAGGGGAAATCTTCTTATC
>JARKOR010000225.1 GCA_029975625.1 Nanosynbacter sp.
GCATATACAAAACCGCGTAAGCCTGCTACAATGAGGGTAGTAAAAAGGGGTGAGATTTTTGGCAGACAAGCGAGAACTTCGTCAGACACTGAGGCGAATCCAGGCGATAAAGACGTGGCAGTTGGTCGTCCTATTGCTCATGGTCGGATTTGTAGCCCTGACTTTCCTAAGGCTCAATAATGTTGGCATGGTTGAGCGACGAGATGCCGTTTGGGCGGCGGACGAAGCCGGGGATGACGTAGAAATACAGCGTCGATTGTATGATTTACAGCGTTATGTTGCCGCGCACATGAATACAGACCCGGGGCGTGTGCAGCTCGAGTATACTTACAAACGGGACAACGATGTCCTCAAAGCCCAACTACAACAGGAGTCCGATAGTAACCCAAATGGCAATATATATAAACTAGCGACGGATGTTTGCGACCCGATAGGCCTTGCAAACGGTTGGCGATGGCCGGATATTCGCTATGTCAATTGTATCCAAGAGGAGCTCGATAAATATCCTTCAGCCGGGTTATTGAAGGATGCGTTTCAGCCTTTGTCGACTGCGCCGTACTATCATTCATTTGCTTCGCCCCTATGGTCGCCGGATTTTGCGGGCTGGTCTGTAGTATTATTCATTCTTATTGCACTTATTATTGTTTTTCGCCTAATTACTCTGGTGGTACTCAAAATTATGCTCAAATATCGCTACCGAAAAGCGTAGTTCTTTTGACATTTTTCGGTAAATTGCTTGACAGAGGCGAACAGAGGCGTTAATCTTGATATTGTATAGCACTAATAGGAGGTATAAACCAAATGGCTTACAAGCACACAAACTCTAAGGGTACTACTTACTACTTGCACAAAACCGATGTAACACTTCGCGGTGGCAAGACACAAACAATCTACTTCTTCGCGAAGGTAGAAAAGAATGCAAAGGGTACGCCAACAGACCTACCAGAAGACCGCATTGTTACAGAAAATCCACGCAACGGTTTCTTGACAATTAAAAAGAAGAAATAAGCACTTGCACAATGCCCCTGCGAAGTGATACAGTAGTATCAAACAAACAGGTGCCTAAATCATCCCCCGCCCTTCGGTGGGGGATTTTTAGACCCTCAAGCGGTTATTGACTTTTTAAACCGTAAGTGATATAATGGAAGTATGAGCAG
>JARKOR010000228.1 GCA_029975625.1 Nanosynbacter sp.
ATCTTCGTAAAAACAGCTCCCCGTTTTGCGTCGTTCGCGCCTTTGTCCCTCTTAATTTTTGCCCATTTACTATGTCCTGACATAACCAATACTCCGTTTAGATTTAACACTATTCTTATCTGTATTATACCATATTTCACCCGAAACGGGACAATTAGAACGTTCTGTAATGATGCACCCCAAACAAGGGAGCTATCTCACTCCATATTTCTATATTAGCACATAACTACGAATATGTCAATAACGTATGCTCATTGACGAGCGTCAGGAATGTGTAGGACCGGGGATATTAATGCGACATGCTGTTTTATCTTGCGTCGCCTCGTTTCCGCTATATCCCGTAGTTGAGTTAATGAAGGCCGTCGTTGTGGCACCTGTTACCATTACGCCCGGAACTCCACATTGTTGATTTCTACCAAAGAGATAATACGTAAGACGCGCAGGCCGTGATTCGCCGTTAAAGCTATATGCCTGGTTATACTGGTACGTCACCCCGTACAAGCGTCCCCCTTCGGTCGGTACGCTCTTTGGTAGCATACCGATGGTCCCCATATTAGTATTAAACGTTGAATTAGAAGCAATTGTTGAATCTGAGGTGGAGTCAGTCTGACAACCCGAGTTTGCTGCTACTGTAATGCAGGCGGAAACACTAGTGGACGAGTTCAGAGGATACGTCCCATTTGCCGCTATATACGCCTCAATCATCTTCAATGACTGACTGGCAGCGTTTATGATAGCGGTGTTTTTAGCACGCTGTTGTATGTTAGTGTAGGCCGCAATACTAATTGCGGCGAGGATTGCTATAACGACAATGACTATGAGTAATTCTACGATAGTGAAACCATGAGCTTTTCTGTTCATGCTTTTAAGTGTACCCCCCTGAGGTTGGCGTCAAGGGAAATGAAGGTCATTTGACTTTTTTACAAAAGTGTGCTACGATGAAAAGATATCCCTATTTACTTTTGCTCTTTTCTTCTATACACTAACTATAATGATTACGATTTTCGTGCTTTCCTACTAAGGCAGGGAATCCTCTATTCTTCTCATGTTCTGACTCCGAAAAGGAAGTTTGAACCAATGTAATACTATTTTATTTCACCCCCTAAGGAGGTTTATGGCAAAACACACAAACAACACGGCAATTTTACGTCTTTTTTGGGACATATCGCGCCCCTATGCATGGCGGCGTAATCTCGTAGTGATTATCGCAGCCATCAATCATGCGGTCGGCATGTTTATCATTCCGTTAATCATTGCCAGCTTTTTGGATTTAGTGCAAAACGGCGGCTTGCAAGGTGACCAGGTTTGGCGGCTCATTGGCGCCTACACATTCGCCCAACTGTGGTCAGAGATAATTGGCTGGCGCATCGTGATCTTTCTGGTGTGGACATTTGAGTCCGCCGTTCAGCGCGATCTCTATGTACGGATTTTCCAGAAATTAACTAACGAAACGATGTTCTTCCACTCAAATAAGTTCGGCGGGTCGCTCGTCAGTCAGAGCAATAAACTGACCGGGGCGGTCGAACGCTTTTGGGATACGATTATATGGTCGGTGCTGCCGGTTATTATTTCGATTATTGGTTCAGTGGTTATCTTGTGGTTTATCTTTTGGCAATACGCACTCTTTATGCTCGTACTGTCGATTACTTTTGCGGTTGCCGTCTACTTTGGTTCTCGCCACATGCGTAAGCTCAACGAGGCGGAAGCCGAAGCAAGCAACAAGGTTAGCGGCCGGCTAGCCGATGCCGTATCGAACATACTCGCAGTTAAAACATCGGCAGCAGAACAGCGCGAACTAAAGCATTTCTCCGGCAAGGTCAGCGATTGGCGCGGCGCCACGCTCGCAACTATGCGTAGCTTCCTCAAGGCTAGCACCGTGTATTCATCAATCAGCGCCACCGTCCGCATTGGCGCGCTCGTGTTCGCGGTTTACGCGTCACAACATGATGTTATTTCAGTCGCGGCAATTTACCTGATAGTTACCTACACCGCGTCCGTAGCTCAAAACCTATGGAATATGAATGGTATCATGCGCACCTACAATCGCGTGACGGGTGATGCCAAGGAAATGACCGATATCCTAGAGAGCGATACTCACATTACCAATCACGGTAACCAGCCGCTAGCAGTAAAAGCAGGGCAAATCAAACTCAAGAACGTAACTTTCACTCATGACGAGGGCGAAGGCGCGACGCTATTTAATGACTTCTCTATGACAGTGCACTCGGGCGAAAAAATCGGGCTCGTCGGTTCATCCGGGTCAGGCAAAACCACGCTCACTAAGTTACTACTGCGGCTCGCAGATATCGATAATGGCGAAATATTGATTGACGGGCAGAATATTGCGAATGTCACGCAAGAAAGTTTACGCGAACATGTCGCCTACGTGCCCCAGGAGCCACT
>JARKOR010000231.1 GCA_029975625.1 Nanosynbacter sp.
AATATCATTTTTATACAATTTGCCGATATGGAAATTAGATTTAACCATCGAGGAAGACCGAAGACGTTATCATAGCATTATTAATTTGGTCAATTCAATCCTCGCCCTCCATAAGCAGCTGCAGGAGGCCCGCACGCCCCACGACGAGACCGCCCTCAAGCGACAGATCGAGGCCACCGACCGGCAGATAGACGCACTGGTCTACGAGCTTTATGGGCTGACAGAGGAGGAGATCGGGATTGTAGAAGGTAGCACTAAATGAGATGCTGTAGACTTATGGAGTAATACATGATAGAACCGAGTGAGCGACAATATTGGCTGTGGGTAACCCGCCCAGATTATTATTGGGAAGATGATGGCAGCGATCGAGAAATCCTTGATCCTACGCGTTGTGCGGATTCCGGTGGTTGGTGGACCTGCCACAGAGATACCAAGAAGGGGGACCTAATATTTCTATGGAGGACTTCCCCCAAAAAGGATATTGGCTATTTGATTCAAGCAGAAAGCGATGCATATTCTATTGCCGATGATAATGATCAAGGGTGGGATTATGGCTGCGATTATGAGGTCCTTTATAAATTTGAACATCCTATACAAATAAAGGACTTGCGTAACAGTCCTTCTTTGGATGAATGGGGTCCTTTGAAGGGCAGTTTTCAAAAAACCACTTTTAAAATTTTACCTGAATATTGGATTAGACTGAATAATTTGGCAGCAGATAAAAATCCAGGATATCAGGAAATTATTGAACAAATCCAAAAGGAACCCCTCTCGGAAGGTATCCGATTAGAGATAGAACTTGAGGATGCACTGGCTGCAAATTTAGATATACTAAAAAAATTCGGATATGATTTGGAATTATATGTTGATCCAGAGTCAAAACAATCGGGTAGACAGTTCATTTGTAAAGGAAACGGAGGTCGCATTGACCTACTTTGTTGCGATAGAACGCAAGATAGATATGTAGTGATCGAATTGAAAAATGTCCGAGCTGGTCAAAATACATTCGGACAGATTTCCAATTATATGGGATGGGTTCAAAATAGGATTGCAGGAAATATTCCAGTTATTGGAATTGTAATAAGTAGAGGTTGTGATACCAGATTTGAATCCGCTTCAAAGATAACCGATAAAATCAGTCACATAAATGTGGAAGATTTGGGATTTGCTATTGCTCCTTCTGAGAGAATACAACAATTTACTGGGCCGAGAGAAAAAGACACATCCCCCTTGGGAATAAAGTTCGCAAATTCAAGGGAAGCTAAAACATGGCTCAAGAAAGGGAATACGTTTCTAGTGGATGCAAATTATGAAGAAGCTATCCCTTGCTATGATAAAGTTCTTGAAAAAGACCCCAAGAACAAATGGGCTTGGATTAACAAAGGATTAGCATTAGCAGAACTTACAAAACACGAAGAAACAATTCTGTGCCTTGAAAAAGCCACCGAGATGTATCCGAAGTCAGCACAGGTCTGGCACAGCAAAGGTACAGCATTAATCAGTTTAAGTAAATTTGAAGAAGCTATAGATGCACTTGATAAAGCTATTGAGATTAAACCCAAATCTGCAGATTCTTGGAACTACAAAGGCATGGCTCTGGCAAACCTGGAAAAGTATGATCAGGCGATCGAAGCCTATAACAAAGCCATAGTCATAAGTCCCAAATTTATTTGGGCATGGAATAATAAAGGCTTGGCTTTATCTTATCAGGATAAATATAATGAAACTATTGACGCATTTGACAAGGCCATCGAATTAGATCCTAAGGAGACGTATAGTTGGAATAACAAGGGCATAGCTCTGAATAACATGAACAGGTGTGATGAAGCCATCAATGCTTTTGATAAGGCCATCGAGTTGGATCCTAAGAATGCATTCGCTTGGTCAAACAAGGGGTATGCGCTCAGCCAACAAGGCAAATACGATGCGGCCATCAATGCTTTTGACGAAACCATCAAACTAAATTCACAAGACGCATATGCATGGCACCTCAAAGGCGATGCTCTCGATAAGCAAGGCAAGCATGATGATGCTATGCAAGCTTATAATGAAGCCATCGAGCTGGATCCTAAAAATGCGTATACCTGGAATAACAAAGGCTATTCTCTTAGCGAGAAAGGCGAATACGATGCGGCCATCACGGCATATGATGAGGCCATCAGACTAGATCCTACCTTTGAAGAGGCCTGGTTCAATAAAGGAGATATTCTCAATCGTTTAGGTAAATATGCGGAAGCTGTCAGAGCGCTAGAAAAGGCTACCGAGCTAGATCCAGAAGATGCTGCTGCATGGAATAAGAAAGGTGATACCCTCAATTTGCTCGGTTGCACTGAAGAAGCCAATGCAGCCTTCGACAAGGCCAAGGAGCTAAAGAATAAGGATTAGCTGCGTCGCCAATAT
>JARKOR010000095.1 GCA_029975625.1 Nanosynbacter sp.
GGGCATGATATTTGCGATGAGTTGGGATTTTGTTATGAAAAGAATCGCATGGATCGCATCAACGGGCAATTGAGTGATGTTGTAAGTGAACTGACTTCAATAGCGATATATAACGATATGGATTATGGCGGATCTGTTGTACTAACTGCGCAAGGACGGGAATTTTTAGGACGTTATTTAATGTTTGTTCAAACTGGGGAATGGTTGAAGTGGTCGCAGAACCCGTATCAAGATCCGTTATTTGTTTTTCTGGCAATAGTGATTGGAAGAGAATCCTTCCCGGAAATTCAGGATCCTTCTGGTAAATTTCATACGAGACGTGACCTTGTTGCAGAAGAGCTCTTCAAAAATGTGTTTGCTGGAAATGTGGAAGGTTGGATAACGTGGATGGCAGGGGGAGAAGTGACTTCGTACCAAGATAGACGGAGATATTTGATGAATTATTTGGGCTCGGAAGTTCAGTCAGCAAAGATAGGGGTAGGGACTTTGAGGGATAAGGCTTTCGGGTATCATATGACTACAAGCGATTATGCGTTTGACGTGGCAGCATTCACTTTTTCGGGGCAGGTATCAAAAGATTATTACAATTATGCTTGGGCAAATGCTTCAAATTTCGAGGCAGAAGCAGTTAATGTTCTTGAAGCCAATAAAGTGGCGAAATATCCCCAATATGATTCTGATCCAATGTATATTTTTTCTCCTAGTGGACGTGAAGCCGTCGCTCCGTACAGAAGAGGTGCCAAAAAATGAGAAAAATTTGGTTTGATGAGATTTGCAAAGTCGTAATTGGGATTGGCTTGGGCCTGTTGTTGGGAAGCTTGTTGGTTGGTTGTCATGCAAATATTGCCTCCCAGCCATCCCCAACTGATGCGGCCTCTTTTGCCTTGCTTGATACACCATCTGCTCCGACATCAAATTCTCCAATCCTTCCAGCATTACCCTCCACTACCTTGACGCCTTGCGTAACGGTTTTGGCAACAGAACCGGGAGAAGCGAAACCTTCTGGAATATTGTTCGTGAAATGGGTAAATGCGCCTTACTGGAAGCGGATTGACCTGGAAACTGGTGAGGAACGTGTAGCAGGGGCTAAATCGAAAGCAGTATCACCTGATGGGCAATGGGGGGCATATATGAAGGATGCGTCGGTTTTGGCGGTGAAATCATTAAATGGTGATGGAGCAGAATATGAAGTTTCGTTGACGGAAGAAACGAGAACATTTGAGGAAGCACAACAGCGCATTTCTTGGGTCAATGACGCAATGCTGCAAATTCAGTTGTTTGAAAGGGGAGAAGGCGGCACTCGAGATAGATTTGTTCTGGTGTCACCGTTTCGTGGAGAAACAGAAATCATTGAACTTGATGATCCAAAGATGTTGACAATAGACGAAGTTGGAAGCATTGTAGCCATTTCACCGAACCTGCGGGAATTGGCCTACATAGCTTCTGAAGACAGTGGCAGCGCATTTCAGCTTGTGCTGTGGGACCGAGAAACCCAGAAACCATTGGCAATCATCCCTCAATCTACACCGTTTCAAGAGATACACTGGGCTCCAGATGGTCAGAGGTTGGCTTATTTAAGATGGGGGGGCACGGGGGAGGCAATTGTAATTCTTGATGGGAAGGGCAAAGAATTGAATGCTATTGAAGTGGCGGGGGGGATTGATCTCATCACCTGGTCGCCAGATGGGAAGAAACTGGCATTTACCTACTCCAATGAAAATGATCAACTTCAGCTTGCGGTGTGGAAGTTAGAAACAGGGGAGCTGATTCTCCCTTGTGTTTCTATTCTGGAAGCGCCGATTTTGGCATGGTCGCCAGACAGTGATTACCTGGCTATTGCTGGGATGACAAAACGCGGCATTCGCTCTGAAAAATATGAAACTTTTGTTTGGGATTTGCAAAAAAATCGGGCTATAAAATGGTTCGATGGACAAATTGGCCAATTGGATTGGCGCTAGCAGGATTGGAGAGGCAATGAAATGAAAGCAAAACAAATTTTGAGCGGATTGTTTTTGTGCCTTATAGCATGTTCCTGTCAGGCAACTACTCCTTTGTCTTTTACAGTCAGCCCGTCTCCTCTGCCGATTGCATCGGACAGCCCGTCTTCACCGCCCATACAAACCAATGATGCACTGCCGCTCAGTACGCCAACACCGATAAAAACGTATCTTCCAAACATAACACCTTATCCGACATTGGAACCAACTATATTGGTTGGACGATTGGATGAGGCGCTGAGTAAGCCAGTTTGTGAACTGCCTTGTTGGTGGGGCGTCATCCCCGGTCAGACGATGGCAGACGATGCGCAGCATCTATTCTTTCAGAATGCTGGGGTAGCAACGCATCATGTGCCAGCGATTTCAGAACAATATCAATGGGATCTGTCTGCCAGTGTTGTGGTGGGCAAACGCCCCTCAACAACGGGACAATTTGATCTTGAAATTTCCCTGGCCGATTTCTTGCTCCCAATCCGAAATGATGGGATCGTAGATCAAGTACTGGGCATGTTATATGTGTCAAAGTATGCAGCGTTGCAGGGGAAATATCCGCTGGCACTGGATGTAAAACAGGTTTTGTTGCAATACGGTCGGCCCGATTATTTCCTGGTCGAATATTTTTTTGATCGCCCACTATCTTCTGATTCTGTTGATACGCAACGCTATTCTGATTACATGATAGTTCTGGTTTACAATCAACGTCATTTTGTGCTCAAGTATAGGGGCAAGTCGCCCTATTCTGTGGGCGATGAGAAACGGCATATTTGTTTGCAGTTGAAGCAGCAGCAGGTTGATCAAATCTGGTTTGTGGCGATGCCTGAGAATGAAACGTATCAGATGACCCGCGAACAGCTTGCTCCCTTGCTGGGACAAACGGACACAGAATTGTATGGGCAGTTCATCAAGGAGGGGGATGATGCTTGTTTTGATTTATATATGTGGAAAGATTAAGGAAAGGTTGCAATCAGTTTGTTTCAAGACAACGCGGTGAGGTGCAATATTCTCGCAAATGATCAAATTGGAGGAGCGTTTGCTCCTTTACTGCCGCCCGGCGATGTGCGGGGCTGGGATCGGTATGCGTATGTTAATAATTCACCAATGAATTTCTGCGATCCATCAGGCCATTACAAGTGTTCATTTGAAAACGCAGAAGCTGAGAGTGAACTAAAGGAAAAAGGTTGGAGCTCTTGTGAGGAATTTGTAGATTGGACGCTGAGCGTTTTGGGAGAAGTAGACAATCTAGAAGTACAGTTATTTCTCCTGAACTTTCAAATGATGGATTTGATATTGCCAATAAATTTTCTTTTTATTGCTGGAAGTGGTGACCTTGAGGGAACCAATGATTTATTATTGGGCAGGTTTGTAAAAATTCCCACGGAGACAATGATATATAAGCCGAGTGATCAAACCTCGGCCCATTATTATGGCAATATAACGATCCCTTATCTAACATCTATAGCCCATGAAATGTATCATACCACTCAGCCGATAAACACATCAGGGGATACACCTAGTGAAAAACAAGCCTTTGAATTTCAATATCATCTTGCTTTGAAACTGGGATTAGATTGGGATACGGTTGATAACATTAATCATCCTGTCAGGAAATACCACGACTCGCTCGAGGCTTTATGCACCACCTATTCCTTTGAATACGGTGTTGTTGGCGGCTATATTCACTATGGCTTGAGCGTTATAGCAACTACGGCTATATATGGACTGTTATATGGTTCGAAATCTATGATTTTAAATGGCGGATGGGTTCCATATCCCTAAAAGGATGATCAAAAAATGAGAAAAAGAATTGTAACAGCGATTATGTTGGGAATGCTTGCAATAATAATTTTTTTGATTTACCGGGATCTTTTTCCTGTTCTAAGTCCTTTTGAGATACAACAAGCGAAGAAAGCACTTCCATTGGAGCAAGAAAGATTATTGAATGCGATGAGTGTTTGGCGAGAGCGCTCAAATTCAGATTATCAGTTCAGAGTTGAAATTACTCCAGGGTATTCCACATACGTTCTTTGCCCAATTTCACAAATAACTTATAAGAATGGGGAAGTGGTAACTTTCGAATACCTTTCATCTAAACGAAATGAGACACGTGAAGATGAAACGGATAATTACTGTAGAGATTTTGTTGAAAACAGATTGTCAATGGAAGCATTGTTTAAAGAGATCCAGGCAGACTTAAATGCTGGCCCTGAAAACATATTTTTGAAAGTGGAATATGACCCGGATTATGGTTTTGTTTCAAGTTACAAACATGTGGACATCAATTGCATTAAACGACACTCAACAGGTTGTCATTGGGTGTATCGTTTTGAAATTGTAAGATAGAGTAAATGATATGGTGAATAGATGTAGAGTATTTCGTTTTGTGCAGGCGGATACGATCGTGCCGCCGCCCGGCGATGTGCGGGGCTGGGATCGGTATGCGTATGTGGAGAATAATCCGCTGCGGTATACGGATCCGAGTGGGCATTGCACTAATGGTGGATTGGATACCATAATTTGTGCTGCAGGTATAATCGTAACCGTTGTAATTTTGAAATATGATGATGCAAGAAGAGCCGAGGTGAAACCACAATCAAGTGGCTGCACAGATACATTGGCTGTTTGCTTTGAGAGGCGCGAAATCAAAGAATTTGCTTCAGGCGAGCAAATTGATCCTGAGGAGTTTGATGATATGCTGGTTGCTATATTTGAGGATGTTGAGAGCAAATTTCGGACACCATATGATTATGCACGAACAGTGTATGATACTCCCTTTTATACGGGAAATTCCGTGTCTAACCCGAATGAATTTCCAGATAAACTGGTTTGTTTTGGGACTAATTGCTATCATCAAAGTGCAGTAAATTATGTTGCGCAAGGAATGTATTCTGCGGCGAGTGGTCAGTCATTGGAAAATGCACGAAAAATGACCGATGATTGGAATAGGATGCTATACAAGCACAGTGTTACAGAAGAAGAATTATATTGGCTTGAGTTTGGCTATAACTATTACACACAACAATTGAAAGATCGGAAGTCCCAATATCCCGAATAGCGGAGATTGCATTGAGGTATATAGAGATGAAATCAAGAAAGTATCATCTACGGACAATAGCCATGGGGGTGGTATTAGGTTTGGCTTGTTCTTTGGCGGGAAGCGCAATATTTTCGATGCTTTTGGTTGATAATCTGGATTTGACAATTGGTTGTTTTTTGGTTTCTGGTATTCCGGCTGCATTGGGTGGTTTATGCATTGTAATATTTTTGAATCAGTGTTTGGAAGAGCGTAAAATGAGCATGGGTATGTGTATTCTTGTAGGGTCACTAACTGGTTCGATAACTGGTTTGATAGCCGGGGCGGTACCGACTGTATTGATTGCAATCTTGTTACTAATGACGGGCAAAGTGGCAGTTCTACGTATTGTGGAAATTTCTTTCATGGCGTTACTGCTTGCTACATTGATGGGATGGGCTTCGAGTCTGCTTGTTTTATACTCAAAGGGAAAAAGATGTATATCTTGGAGCTGTGGCAGCTAGCGACGGCATGCATTTTGCCCTAACTGGACAACCTGGTGATTTATCAACGATGATCAGTGATTTATCAAATTATCAGGGTTTTATCGAGTATGGAGCACAATATAGACCAAGG
>JARKOR010000098.1 GCA_029975625.1 Nanosynbacter sp.
AGAAGCAGGGGATATGTTCATGAACTGGGTATGGGATGGGAGGCTAGAAGCAATCGGCTTTGCAGCTAACGAAGCTGGAGATGCGCGTCGAGCCTGGATGAATGAGGTGATGGTAGATTTGGTTGGAGGAAAATGAAATGAAGCGGTTGCGATTGTTGATAAGCATTGGATGGGTATGGATGGTTTTGCTCGCTGCCTGTCAGACTGTGCCGTTTGTGGAACAGACAGCGGTGGCGACTACATTTTCTCAGCAGGCTGTAACCCCAACAATAAGTTCGACTGTAAGGCCAACGATGCGTTTGACGGAAGAAGTGGCATTCACAAACGATCAATTTGATCAAAGCTTGTGTGTGTTGCCGTGTTGGTTCGGCATCGTTCCCGGGGAGACAAGCTTCAACGACGCAATGCTTCTGGCAAAGAACGGGGGAATGTCCCCAAAAATTCTTGAGGTGGAGGGGGGCGAGTTTGAGCAGGCTTTCTCGGCGGAGACTCATGTAGAACCCTCGTTTGCGATATATGCTGTTGCCATGGCAAATCAGGGGGTTGTTCAGCGTTTGCAAGTACAGATAGATGATCTGGATCAAGAGAAAACACCATTTGAAGAAGGGTTTGATGCATATCAAGTAAAACAAATTATTGAGCGGTATGGCCCACCGGATAAAGTGTTCTTTGATTCTGTTCCCGACGCTCCTACGCCTGGACCATTTCCACGCATCTATTTACCATATCGGTTGCTGCTTTTGTATGAACGGGAAGGTTTTTCAATCACTTATTCTGGCATGACGTTGTTCAAAGAAACCATTTCGATTTGCCCCTCTTTTGAAGAGAATAAAATTGATCGGATGGATATTCTCATTCAACAAAAGGGGGCTTCTGATTCGTGGTTGTTGCCGCCTTATGGGAAGAGATGGCTTAGTCTTGAAGAAATGAATGGTATGGGGATGCAGGCGTTTTATGACCTGTTTGATGCACAGAACCCGAAACCTTGTTTTGAAATATCGTATGATGCTTTACAACCGGCAAAGGTCGATGCACCCGGAAATGGCTTGACGGCGACAGCGAGTCCATCGTTGCTGTCAGGAACAAACGATGCAGTTTCTTTGACGTGCCCGTCTATGTTAGCAACAATTCCAAGCGGAGAGACCTTGCCGGGTCAATTGATTCTCTACCGGAATCCTGTGCATGAGTTTGTTTCAGCACAGACCGGAAAATCATTGGGGGAATATCCGGGGGAGCTGTGGTTGTTTGCAGGCAGAGATGCTTATCAACCGCTCATTGCTCCTAACCGTCAATGGATGCTTGTTTTCAAGGAGCGCGATTCGATTATTCCAAAGTGTCACGTGGCACTTGTGCCGCTTTCATTGCAGCAGAAACAATCTGCTCATTGTCTGGATGCAGTTGTGCCGCGCAATACTTTTGTGAACTGGGTAAATGATGAATGGTTGCATGTTAGAAAACATTTTCTGGATGGGAGCCCGGATCAGGAATGGTGGGTAAATCCGTGGACATTGGAAATTCGTTCATTTGCAGAGGGTGAGTATCCTGCTGCGTATGAAAAGTCAAGACAGCGTTTGCTAGGCTTCAGCCCCGATTTTAGCAGAGTTGTTTATCTTGGCAATGGGTCATATGGCCGCGGCGATCGTGTTGTTTTATGGGATCTTGAACAGAAGCAAGCGTTGATGGAGCAAGAATTGCCCAGATTCTTCAGCATGGATCTATCATTGCAGGAGTGGCAAAAGTGGAGTGCGGATGGAGAGCAGTGGCTTTTTGTGATGCCGGAGGAAGTTGGAAAAGATCAAATTGGCTATGATTTGGTGTTGTTTGACCGCAATGGGCAGGTGGTAGCACAGACAGAAGGTGAGTTTTTATCCATTGCCCAGTTTTCCTGGTCGCCCGATAGAGAACGAGTTGCCTTCGTTTACTACAAGAGAGGCGCAACTGTTGCCCTACCAACTGTGGCGATTTGGAATTGGCGGACAGGGGAAGTGTATACGCTATGCATCCCCGGGCAGGGGACAGGGGATAGGGTATATGGAGAATTGATTTGGTCGCCTGATAGTCGTTACCTGACGATGGGTAGTTGTGTCTCGAATAGCAGCAAGTATTCAGGCTGTCAGAATACAACGATTTGGCTTTGGGATAGTCTGGCTGGCTGGGTTGCGCCTTGGTTTGAAGGGGATGTGTATTTGGATGCCTGGTATGAACCGGCCCCGTAGAATGACGAACCTCTGCTTGCCGCCCGGCGAAGTGCGGGGCTGGGATCGGTATGCGTATGTGGAGAATAATCCGCTGCGGTATGCGGATCCGAGCGGGCATTATGGGTGTGAGGACGAGTTGTGCAAGGATCCTGAAACGATTGGGGAAGCTCAGGTAAATGTTATTCTTAGCCGCTATGGCAATCAAGTTTATCAAGAGTATGTAAAGTTTGTAAATGCTAGAGAATGGAGAAATTGGACGACTGATCCAGATGTTGATCCGCTGATTGTGTTTATGGGGATTGTATTGGGGCGAGAAGCCTATCCAGAAGTTTATAATTATGTAGTAGGTCAAGGTGAAAGAGATTGGGCAGCGGAGAAACTTTTTAAGTCAGTCGCAGTTGGGTGGTTTGAAAAATGGAGCAATCATGAAGTTGTAATCAAAGTATATGGAAAGATGTTGAATCATTTGGACAGGCGGATGATGCTTTTTAATTGGATGGGTGAGGGTTTACAATCTTCCAGGTTCAATCTTGATGCTTTTTCGGAGATTAAGTTAAAAGGCTATCAAGAGACAACAAAATTTGGTATTGAGGTAGCTCCTTCTGTGTTCTTTGGCAAGGATCGGGATAGCACAGTTGAGCAAGGCGATTTGTGGCCTTGTTGGGGGAACCAATCTGTGATGTCCAAAACTCCACAATCTTATCTATATAAGTCGCCTGGAGAGCCAGATAAGGATGATGATGTCTTCTATATGTTTTCTGCCTTGCAAACCCAAGAATTGATAGAGTGATTGGAGTGAACATGCCAAGCAAATCGAAGACCTTCTTTGCGTTTTGGGCGCTAATTTTTGTGGTGCTGATGGGTTTGAATGCCTGTCAAGGTCAATCTGCTACGTTCATGCCGACTCCGGCGGTATCGCCATCACCAACAATAAGGCATGACACGTTGACACCAAGCCCTACAGGAACCCCATTGCCACAAACTGCAACGCCGACCTTGGAGATGGTAAAGCCTTCCGATACGCCGACAAAGAACAACTGTCCGATCTTTTTAGAAGAATTACCAGGAGATGCGCAACTTTCAGGGACGATCATGCTTTTTCATGATGGAGTGCGTGAATTTATTGACCTGAAAACGGGGAATCAAATTCACTCGACAAAGGGGACGGGGCAAACATATCGTCCAGATAGCAGTCCGTTTGACTACGTCTGGCGTCCTGACAGTGCGCCTCGTGTGTCACCGAATGGGAAATGGTTGGCAGACCTTAAGGGGTATGGTACAGGCTATAGTAGTATAGAGCTAACTTCAACCGATAATTGGAAAAGAATTATTAGCAAGTATATGTTTTGGTATCCTGGGGGAGCCTGGGGATGGGTAAACAACGATACGCTGTACGTGACTGAGCCGAATCATCAATATGGAAAACCAGATCGAGGTTGGCTGTTCAATCCATTCTCGTCGGAAATTAAGGCGTTTCCGATGGATTATCCACATCTTGAGGTTGGCGATGAAAAAATTGGCAAGAAAGAACTCCGGTTTCGTTATAGCCCAGACCTGACCCGTCTGGCATATTACTCTTGGGAAGGGGTGACGTTGTGGGATGAAGAAAATCAGACTGCATTAGGAGAATTTCCATGCTTTTATTGTTACGCTCAATATGACTTCGACTTGCCAATTTGGCGCTCGGATAGTGAACAATGGTTATATATTGGTGAAAGTTTGGCCAGTTGGGGAAAGCCTCAAGGGGATGTGCGTGCACAAATTGTAATAAGAGATCGAGATGGAAACCTGGTGGCCCAAACGCCACAAGATTTTTTCCGGATTAATGCGCTGGCTTGGTCTTCAGATGGTAACAAAGTTGCGTTTGTATATCATGGAGCTGAAAAAACCCCCAGCTCTTTAGGTATTTGGGATGTTTCAAGCGGACAAATGATGCTAGATTGTGTTCAATTGGCCGATTTGTTTTATTTGTTGACATGGTCTCCAGATGGTGAGTATTTGGCAATTGGCCGATGTGATGGATCTTGTGCGAAAAAGCGTGAGGTTTTGCTGATGAATGTAAAAGATGGATGGGTTGCTCACTGGATGGATGAAGATTATTATGTTGAGGCTTGGATAGATAAGGGCCAATAGATTGTGCAGACCGAGCAACAAACATGAGCGAGTTTGGGCTGATGTACTACAATGCGCGCTGGTATGACCCGGCCCTAGGCCGCTTTGTGCAGGCGGATACGATTGTGCCGCAGCCCGGCGACGTGCGGGGCTGGGATCGGTATGCGTATGTGGAGAATAACCCGCTGCGGTATGCGGATCCGAGCGGGCATTGGATGTGTGGTGATGAATATGATCCTGGTTGTGCCGAAAACTCGAATGAATATAATCGCTATCGTGCAGCAACAAATAAAGATATAGCTCGACAAGATTATTTATTTTCATTGATTTTTTCTGGGTCGAATAATGGAACGTGGACGAATGCTGATTGGGATTATTACTATACAAATCGAGATGAAATTTGGGGCGGGCAATTGAAATGGAGGAATAATTTGGAAGACCCCTCCGGTCTAGCGGGTTTTTCTATACATGTTCAAAGGTTGTCACTTCACTATTCTTTAGAAGATAAGACTTTATTTGTCCAAGATTTTGGGTTGTTTTGGGGAGGCATTCCGTACAATGCTTATTGGACAAAATCAGCTGTCCAAGTAGTTCATGGTCCCGTCTTGCCACATTTCTATGAGCCTAATGATGGTATGGATTCTCGTTATATAGATTCAATAAATGGTGATGAAAGTCAAGCGCATCATTATGCTGGATTATTCTTTTTAGGATACTTTGCAGGAAGCGGAATTGCTGGAATGGTAAATTTTGGGCGTGATGGAATGAATTTGGCGATTTTAGATTTGCAATTGAATATCGGTGATGTATATCTTGGAGCTGTGGCAGCTAGCGACGGCATGCATTTTGCCCTAACTGGACAACCTGGTGATTTATCAACGATGATCAGTGATTTATCAAATTATCAGGGTTTTATCGAGTATGGAGCACAATATAGACCAAGG